>JAUWTX010000225.1 GCA_030614505.1 Desulfuromonadales bacterium | reverse complement strand
GCCTTTTCGATCATCACTTTTTGCTTTGCCATTGGTCAGACCCTTGGCCCGGCGGTGGCTGGCATGGTCGCGGAAGCAACAGGTACATTCACAGGAAGTTATCTGGCCTCTGCAGTTTTAACCGGCCTTGCGGTGGTCTGGGTGAGGTTCCTGCCGGACCCGCCGGGAGTAGAAAAAGTAACTGATTAAAAGTAGAAAACGGGCCAGGGATTTCCCTGGCCCGTTACATTTAAGAGCTGTGAAGTCGTTACTGGAACTTAGAACCTGAATGTGGTCCGAATAGTACCGGTTTGAGTTGAACCTTCTCCATCGCTATGGCCGAAAGCGTAGCCGCCCTTGATTTCAAGCATGTCCCCAATAGGGATGATGAACTCAGGAACGGCCTGGATGATTTGCCTGTCATTGAAGTCGGTGCTGTATAGCACTTCGAAGGCTGGCTTGATGAAGCTCTTGGCGTTGTAGACTACCGCGCCACTCAGGTTCATCAAGTAGAATTCAGTGCCGTCATCACTCGGGTTGAGATCGTCCGAATCAAAATAATAACGGCCATCCATGCTCGCCTGCAGACGGAGATCCCGATCCTCTATGGCATTGTCTATGTTGAAGCCGAGACGGACCACCTTGCCTGTATGGTTATACTCGTCATCGATGCTGGTCTCCAAACGGTTGAGCCGAGTACCGTATCCGGCATAGATGGAGGAATTAACGGGACATTTACCTGCAGTGCTGAGTTCTCTCTGCAGAACCAGTGTAGTAAAGTCGAAGACGCCACCGTTACCATCGATATCAATGGATTCCCCAGTTTCGATGACCCGGGCATCACCATCCGTATAGAATGGAATCTCGAGACGGACTTCCCAAACGTTGTCTTTGCCGAAAGGGATAGCGATTTCCGCTGTCGTGGTGTAACCATCAAAGTCTTCCGCCTCTTCCATACGCACATTTCTGAAATTATCGTAGGTCAGATTAACGGTGATCCTCTGTGCATTCTGGGCATTCCGGGTGTAAATCGGCTCCAGCTCATAAAGGTTTTGTTGCGCTCTCTTGTCGCCATTGTCAGCCAAAGCGGTTGTTGCAAAACAGAGAAGAATACACACGAGAAGTGATGACAGATATTTCATTTTCAATAGGCTCCATTCTTGGGGTTTGCTCTGAGGATTGCCAGACTACGCGAGCCGAATCGACAATTCAACTCTGATTAAACTAATCAACTAGACTTTTTAACCCATGACAATCGTAATGTCAAATTCAAAAGGATATATGTCCCAAACGATGCAGGGAGTCCCGTAACCATGTAAAACAACAGACATTCTTAATGGGTCAGTGGTGTTGTAATAACATTGGGGCAGGGATGAACAGGTGAGCCTCTTGATGCATAAAAAAAGGGGCTTTATGTGCTATCAAAGCCCCGGAGGCAACAGGGTGGAGGTATCTAGGGATAAAGTGACTATGGCCTGCATTCTAAAGGATAGGGTGTGACAGAAATGTGGGAATAAAGTGAAAAAAGCGTGAAAAGCCTAGAAACCACAGTTAGATGCTAAGTAGAGGTGTAACAGGTTGATGTGCTGATCATTGTGATTCAACTACGATTCCCAGGTTTAATGGTTACGCTAAAACAACTGCCGACAGGTTTGTTGTCGCTGACGGCAAGAACCCATTGTTCTCGTTGACAAATACGTTGGGCGAGGGAGAGCCCGAGTCCCAGTCCGTCCATGCTGCCAGACTCACCACGGTAAAAGGGCTTGAAGATAGATTCCTTGTCGGTAGCTGAAATGCCCGGGCCAGTATCGCAGATTTCAAATCCTGTGGAACGGACAACCAGGGTTATTTGCCCTGCTGTAGTATGGTAGATCGCATTACGAATCAGGTTGTTGAGTACGGTTCGCAGCATGGGTACAGAAAACAGTTCGTCTTGATCCTCCTGCCCCGTGGTTCGATCTTCCATCACAAAAGAGATGCCCTTTACTTCCGACTGCTTCTGCCACTCCTCGAAATCTCTCTGGATAATGCTTGACAGCGTCGCGCATGCCTGCTCGGTTTCTTTGCCGCGAGCCAGAGTTAGAAAAGCATCCACCAATTCCTGGATCTCTCTGGCAGCCTTGCTGATGATGTTGATACGCTGCCGGGAGTAGTCGTCGAGCTGGTCTTTCTCGATGAGAAGGTCACAGGAGCTCTTAATGACCATCAAAGGAGTCCGCAGTTCGTGACTGACGTCGCTGGTGAACAGGGTCTCCCGCTGCAGGGCCTGTTGTAGCATATTGATGGTCCGGTCGAAAGCTTGTGCAAGATGGCCCACTTCGTCGTCGTAATCGGGAGACAGCGGCGGGGCATCAAGTAGCAACTTTTCGCGGTTGTGCACCTGGTCGGTCAGTCGTTGTACAGGGGCGACAATCCTTCTGGCCATCATCATGCCGAGAATCAGGGATGCGGCAACACTAAAGAAGAAGCCGGCAATGACGATGGCCCCCAATTTGCTCTCTTGTCGCTTGAAGTCTGTCTGCTCCTGGACGAGGTAGAAAGGCGCCTCCCTCTCCTCCTGCACCATTACATGGAAGGCACTCTGCTCGAGTTCCACCTCACTGAGGCCTGGTTCCAGGTCGCGCAGATAGTATGGGAGATCCTCCGTACCACTGTAGAACTTGGTCCCCAAGTCGAGATGCGGGAGATCCCCATGCCTGTAGTCGACCAGGATGTTTCGGAATTTCCTGTTGAGTTCGGCTGTGACCAGGTCCTCCTCGACCATGTCGATCGAGGCCATGATGCCGAAGCTGAAGAGACCGCTCACCACGGTCGTCAGCAGCACGAACGAAATGATGATCCTGTTCGACAGAGGGGATTTATATTTCATTATCGGTTGCTTTCAGACTGTAGCCGATGCCATGCACTGTGTGCAGCAGGGGGGAACTGAACGGCTTGTCGATCGTGTGGCGTAATACATGAATGTGGCTGCGCAGGCTGTCGCTTCCCGGTAGGTCCTCCCCCCACAGCAGTTCCTCAAGGACTTCGCGTCTGACCACATGCGGACTTCTCTTCATCAACTTTTCCAATAGCTTGAGGCCGATCGGACTGAGTTTCAGAGTCTTTCCCTGTCGGGTGACTTCCAGGCTGTTCATATCATAGGTCAGATCGTCAACCTGCAAACGGCTCTCCATTTCCGTTTGGCTGCGTCGTAGTACCGCCTCCACCCGGGCGTGCAATTCCGGTAGTGAAAACGGCTTGACGAGGTAGTCGTCTGCCCCCGCCTGGAACCCTGTCAGCTTGTCTTTCTCGCTGTCCTTGGCTGTGAGCATGATAATTGGCGTGAAAATCTGTGCCTCCTGGCGCAGTCGCTGGCAAAGAGTGATGCCGTCCATTCCCGGCAGCATGAGGTCGAGAATGATCAGATCAAAGGGTTGAGTCACAGCAAGGTGAAGGCCACCCAGGCCATCGTAAGCGCAATCCACCAGGTAGCCTTTCAGCTCGAGATAATCAGCTATATTCTGTAAGATTTCGGGTTGATCTTCTATGATCAGTATGCGCATTCAGAAGCCTTCCCTGGGGTTTAAGTTGCTGAATAGTGATATTTTACCAGCTTCAACCAATCGGCTAATTCTGACAGATGATCCACTGAGTGGCTCAGTACGCGAAAGGCTCCAGGCGCACCTTGGGCAGCAGACTCTGGGAGCCAGTCAGGTACTCGTCGACGCAACGGGCGACTTCTCGTCCTTCGCTGATCGCCCAGACCACCAGGCTCTGGCCCCGTCGGCAGTCGCCGGCAGCAAACACGCCATCGACCGAGCTCATGCGGGTCTTGGGATCGGTCTTGATGTTGGAACGCAGGTCTGTTTCGCAATCGCACTGTTTGAGCAGCTCCGAGCGCGGGCCGAGATAACCCATGGCGAGAAGAACCAGATCGCACTTCCATATCTGCTCGCTTCCTGCGACCCTCTCAGGACGGCCGTCGACCCACTCCACCTTGACGGTCTCCAGGGCGGTGACAGT
Organism: Desulfuromonadales bacterium; assembly: GCA_030614505.1. Taxonomy (GTDB): domain Bacteria; phylum Desulfobacterota; class Desulfuromonadia; order Desulfuromonadales; family BM103; genus M0040. The sequence goes on along the minus strand of JAUWTX010000225.1, from coordinate 151 downwards.
TCTGTCCCTGCCGATGAAGCGGGTGGTCATGAGCTCATAAAAGACATCGCCACCCAAGACGCGCATCTCTTCAACCGAGGTGCTGACACGCATGATACGTGACCACTGCGGCCAGGGGTTGTCAGCGCCGCGTTCTCCCGGTGGTTGCTCG
>JAUWTX010000219.1 GCA_030614505.1 Desulfuromonadales bacterium | reverse complement strand
TGTTAATCAGCAAAGGGTGACAGAGGGGAATCAGATCCGATGTCTTCTTGGCCGCCATAATCCCGGCCAGACGAGCCACAGCGAAAACGTCGCCCTTTTTCATCCGGTTATCAAGAATGTGAGCAAGAGTCTCCGGTTGCATCTTCATTTCAGCACGTGCCACGGCAACCCTGAGAGTCCTTTCCTTGTCGCCGACATCCACCATAATCGCTTTGCCCTCATCATCAAAATGGGTCAGATCTGTCATTGCTCGTTCCTCGCTTCAGAAGCACGTGGCGCGTGGCGCGCCACATCAGTTAAACAAGTATTCCAATGCCTCAGCAGCACTACGCACCCCAATCAACTTGATTCCTTTGGGTTGATCGAGATTCTTCAGATTACCGGCAGGCAACAGGCACCGGTTGAAACCGAGTCGGGCTGCTTCCTTGACCCGTAGTTCCGGGCTGGAAACTGCTCTCACTTCACCAGCCAGGCCGACCTCGCCAAAAAGCACAGTACGTTCATCAATCGATCGATTAAGATGACTCGAGGCCAGCGCGGCAACCACACCAAGATCAACAGCAGGCTCAGTAAGACGCACACCCCCGGCGACATTGACAAAAATATCCTGGGCCAGCATGGCGTAGCCAACCTTCTTCTCCAATACAGCGACCAGCAACGAGACCCGGTTTGAGTCAATCCCCATAGCCGTGCGTCGCGGGGTGCCATAGGCCGCCCCGGAAACCAAGGCCTGAAGTTCCACCAGGATCGGCCGGGTGCCTTCTATGGCAGGGATCACAACACTGCCAGCAGCATCTTCGGGACGCTCGGCCAGAAACAATTCCGACGGGTTCGTTACTTCGCTCAAACCGGCGTCCTTCATCTCAAAAACGCCGATCTCGTTGGTCGAACCGAACCGGTTCTTGACCGCACGTAGAATCCGGTAAGGATGTCCGGCATCGCCCTCAAAATAAAGGACAGTGTCGACCATGTGCTCAAGCATGCGTGGTCCGGCGATCGAACCATCCTTGGTAACATGACCGACAATGAAAGTCGGCACATCTTCCCCCTTGGCGAGATGCATGAGTCGCCCGGCACACTCACGTACCTGGCTGACACTACCCGGCGCAGATTCCAGCGCAGCAGTAAAAACGGTCTGGATTGAGTCAACCACCAGAAAGGCTGGCTTTAACTCTCTGACTCGTTCAAGAATCCCCTCCAGAGACGTTTCGGCCAAGAGGTAAAGGTCGTCCGCAACGACATCAAGACGTCCAGCGCGCAGTTTGACTTGGCGGGTCGATTCCTCTGCGGTGGCATACAGGACAGGCCCGGTCTTGGCCCAGCGTCCGGCCGCCTGCAGCAGCAGAGTCGATTTACCGATACCAGGATCGCCGCCGATCAGAGTAAAGGAACCTGGGACAACGCCACCACCAAGCACCCGGTCAAGCTCGCTAATACCGCATTGCAGGCGGTCCTCGTCGGTTGCCGAAACCTCCGTCAAACGCACCGGGCTACTCTCAGACCGCAGGGGGACTGTCCGTCCGCCTTTTTTCGCCACGGTTATGGTTTCTTCGACCAGGGAATTCCACTGGCCGCAATCGGAGCATTTGCCCAGCCACTTGAGACTTTGCATGCCACACTGTTGACAAGTATAAATCGTTTTTTGCTTCAAAATAATCCCGAGGCTGTAAGGGCCGAAATGTGTCATTCTAGGCTTCACACCAAAGGCTGTCAACGATCAGCGCGAATGACTTGCCAGAAGAGCTCAAACCAGCCTAGAATGTATAGTTGACTATTGGAGACATCAATTGGACAATTTATCCCTGAAATATGATTCAGAAGTCCTGCAGATTGATTTGCAGGCTCGTATTCTAACTGCCGAGACACCGCAAAACCTACCTGACCCGGCAGATGAGATTCGCAGAGCGCTGGCAAATCCGCTCGCCTCGCCACCGCTGACGGAGATTGTCTGCCCCGGCGAACGCGTCGCCATCATCACTTCGGACATCACCCGTTACACAGGCAGCGAGCTCTATCTGCCGATCCTCGTAGAAGAATTGAATCGTTGCGGCATCCCCGACCACGACATTGAAATCATCATAGCTCTAGGTATCCATCGTAAACAGTCAGCAGAAGAACATCGTAAGATACTCGGATCTCTCTATGGCAGGATCACTGTCTATGACCACGAATGTGATGATCCGGAACAGCTGGTCGATCTCGGCCAGACGTCATCTGGCCTGCCGGTTCAGATCAATCAACGTATAATGGCAGCAGATCGGGTGATCGTCACCGGTACTATCGGCCTGCATTACTTTGCCGGTTACGGCGGCGGACGAAAAAGTCTGGTTCCTGGTGTTGCCAGCCGCACAACCTGCATGGCAACCCACTTCGCCATTTTCAATCCACCCGAGCAGGGCGGCCGCAACACAAAAGCCTGTACAGCCAATCTGGACGGCAACCCGGTGCATCTGGCGATCCTTGAGGCAGCGCTAATGATCAAACCGGACTTTTTACTGAATACAGTTTTAACGACCGACAAACAGATCGCCCGGGTCTTCTGCGGCGAATTGGAGCAAGCACACCTGGCAGGTTGCGAACTGGCTCAGACACTGTACACTGCACCCTTAAAACAACCAGCCGACCTGGCGATTGTTTCCTGTGGCGGCCATCCCAAAGACATCAACTTCATCCAGGCACACAAGGCCCTTGATTATGGAGTACAGGCCGTTCACCCGGGTGGAACAGTGATCCTGCTGGCGGCCTGCCCGGACGGGTTTGGCAATACCACTTTTTTCGACTGGTTCAATTACGAAGATCTGGACATTTTCGAAAAAGCTTTGCGTAGCCGTTACGAGATCAACGGCCAGACCGCCTGGTCGACCCTGAGCAAGGCACGTACCTGGCGCGTCATCATGCTCAGTGAATTCAATCGTGAGCAGACCGAAAAGATGGGGATGGAAAAAGCCGACAACCTTGACGAAGCATTACAGATGGCTTACAAACAGCTGCCGGAGAACCCGGAGATCGTGGTTATCCCGGACGGCGGCACTATTTTACCTATAATCAGTAGCGCGAAGTGAGAGGTGCGAAAAAAATCGTCCTTCTTGCCTCGCACCTCACCATGGAAGAGTAATTAAATGCTTTCAGAACAAATCATAAAAGAACTGCAAACCATCGTCGGCAACGAAGATGTCTCGACTGTCAAAGCCGACCGGATCTGCTACTCCTACGATGCCACCCAGCTGAGTTTTCTCCCTGAGGTGGTCGTGCATCCCGGATCAACGGATGAGATCAGTCGTATCATGAAGCTGGCTAATCGCGAACGAATTCCGGTATTTCCACGCGGTGCCGGCAGTGGTTTTACTGGTGGTTCTCTGCCGACCAAGGGTGGCATTGTCCTCTGCACGGAACAAATGGACCGGATTCTTGAAATTGACGAGGAGAACCTGGTCGCCACCGTGGAACCGGGTGTGATCACCGAACAGTTCCAGAAGGCGGTTGAAAAGGTCGGGCTCTTCTATCCTCCCGATCCAGCCTCGCTGAAATTTTCTACTCTGGGCGGTAATGTTGCTGAATGCGCCGGCGGTCCGCGTTGCGTCAAGTACGGGGTCACCAAGGACTTCATTATTGGTCTCGAAGTGGTCACCCCGATCGGTGACATTATCACCACCGGCGGGCCGACCATGAAGGGTGTGGTCGGCTACGACCTGACCAAGCTGCTGTGTGGCTCTGAAGGGACGCTGGGCATCATCACCCGCATTGTTATCAAACTGCTGCCGCTGCCGGAAGCGAAGAAGACCATGCTGGTAATGTTCGATTCAATCGACGGTGCTGCACAGGCTGTTTCAGCGATCATCCGTGACAAAATCATTCCGACGACCCTAGAGTTCATGGATGGACGCACTCTCGACTGCGTCCGCCAGGCTACCGATCTCGACGTCCCGGGAAAAGCCCAGGCGGTCCTGATTATCGAAGTTGACGGCGACCATGATTTTCTCGACAAGCAGGCAAACCGCATCAGTGAAATCATTCAACCTCTCGGCGTGGTTGAAACCCGAATCGCCACCACACCGGAAGAGAGCGAAGCCATCTGGCAAATCCGTCGTTCCGTATCTGCCTCGCTACGCAAGGTCAATCCGGACAAGTACAATGAGGACATCTGTGTGCCACGTAGTAAGGTTCCGGAAATGATTCGTAAAGTGGACTCAATTGCCGACAAGTATCAAATACCGATCGTCAACTTCGGTCATGCCGGTGACGGCAACATTCATGTCAACATCATGGTCAACAAGAAGATTGCCGGAGATATTCTCAAAGCCGAAGGGGCCATCCAAGATGTA
>JAUWTX010000036.1 GCA_030614505.1 Desulfuromonadales bacterium | reverse complement strand
GTCCTGCCACAATCGATTACAGAACTTGATCGGGAAGCTGTCGTGGCAAAAGTCAGGGAACTTGGGGTCGGTAGTGTATTGGTGGCACGTTCAATCGATAAGAAAGAAATCACAAATCACCAGTATGGAGGTGTTTTCTTTGGAGGTACCGCCATTTATGACAATGGCTGGTACACTTTTGCCCATGGTTCATTCTATAGCAGGCAATACGATACAGAGTATTTTGTTATCGCGACAAAGCTCTTTAACGTGGGCAACAAAAATCCTGTCTGGGCCGATCTTTCGCAGGTCAAAGTCGAGGGTTCCAGGCAGGGTGCAGTTAATGTGTTCGTTCCCGTCCTTGTTAAGCAGCTTGAGGATAGTCAACTCCTGAATTAATCGTATACTCACAATTATAATTAAGAACAGGGCCGTGTGCAGAATTCACTCTGTCCTGTTTCTGTTTTGGGCTCCTTGACTTTTACCTTCCCTGAATGTTAAAAGCGCGTGGCTTACTGAAACCATAAAAAATATTGGAGGATATTATGGAACGCACATTCGCAATCATAAAGCCCGACTCTTTCGCTGCCGGCAATGCTGGCAAGATTCTCGCACGCATCTACGCCGAAGGTTTCAAGGTCGTCGGCATCAAAAAACTGTATATGAGCAAAGTCGAGGCCGAAGGCTTCTATTATGTTCATAAGGAACGTCCTTTCTTTGGCGAACTGACTGATTTCATGAGTAGTGCTCCCTGCATTGTCATGGTTCTGGAAACTGAAGGCGCGATCCTCAAGTGGCGTGATCTGATGGGGGCTACCAACCCAGCCGAAGCCGCCGAAGGCACCATGCGCAAGGAATTTGGTTCCAACATCGGTGAAAACGCCACACACGGTTCCGATGCTCCGGAAACAGCAGCGTTTGAAATCCCTTATTTCTTTTCCGGGCTGGAGCTCCTTTAAGTGTTTTATCGAGAAAAAACCCCGCGAGGAAAAACTTGAGTCACCAAAGGCCCTTCGGTACAATCCGGAGGGCCTTTGTGTTAAAGGTTATTTCTCCAGAGAGCGTTAAAGGTTGTTTCTCTAGAGAGCGTTAAAGGTTGTTTCTCCAGAGAGCGGTAGGGGCTATTTCTTCAGAGAGTGACGGTATGACATCGACAATAAAAGTTGACCTGAAGGATCTGAGTCCTGATGCACTTGTTGATTTTCTTGCAGGCATGGGTAAAGAGAAATTTAGATCCGTACAGATCCTGCGTTGGATTTACCAGCGAGGTGTCACCAATTTTGCCGACATGACAGATCTGGCCAAGTCTTTTCGTGAAGAATTGAGTCAGCGTGCGACAATTACAAGCTTTACTCAGGAAACGGTTGAAGTCAGTTCTGACGGAACACGCAAATTCCTCTTTCGCCTTCATGATGGCAGGAGCGTGGAAACTGTGCTGATCCCGATGGAGAGTGGACGCAACACTTTGTGTATCTCCACTCAGGTTGGCTGTGCCATGCAGTGTTCCTTTTGTCTCACGGGGCAATTCGGTCTGGAGCGCAACCTGGCGACCAGTGAGATTGTCAACCAGGTATGTGCTGTGCGCAAGGACTATTCCGTTGATAATATAGTTTTGATGGGGATGGGGGAGCCTCTGCACAATCTGGATAACGTCGTCAATGCGCTGCAGATACTTTATGCTGCGACCGGGTTCGATTACGGCCCACGCAAGGTGACGCTTTCAACATCAGGGATGGTTCCGGAGATGTCTGAGCTTGGTCGACGTATCAAGGTCAACCTGGCAGTCTCCCTCAATGCGACGACAGACAAAGTGCGTGACGAACTGATGCCGATCAATCGCCGTTACCCTTTGCAGAAATTAATGGAAGCTTGTCGGCAGTATCCTCTGGCTCCACGTCAGCGGATTACCTTCGAATATATCCTCATACAGGGTGTCAACGACAGCCAGACGGATGCCAGGCGCCTGGTGAAGCTGCTCCATGGGATCAAGTGCAAGGTCAATCTGATCCCCTTCAATAAGCACTCAGAATCTCCATTTCAAGCACCGGATGAGCACGCCATTCGAACTTTTCAAACCTATCTGCTGGATCGACAGATTGTTGCGATTCGCAGGGCTGGCAAGGGGCAGGATATTTCTGCAGCATGTGGGCAGCTGAAAGGCAGGATAGAGAGTAAATCGGAGGCTGGGGACTAGGGTCTGGAGGCTGGTTCTCCAGCCCCCAGTCTCCAGTCCCTAGTCCCTGTTTATAATTAAGGAGATACTTATGGATCAAATGACAATTGGCGTGATTGGCGGTAGTGGCCTGTACGAAATAGAAGGGCTTACAGGTATTGAAGAGGTGCGGCTCAAGACTCCATTTGGCGACCCCAGTGATGCTTACATCACCGGAATGTTGGAAGGTGTCAAGATGGTTTTTCTGCCTCGGCATGGGCGTGGACATCGCCTTTTGCCTTCTGAAGTACCCTATTGTGCCAATATCTACGGTATGAAAAAGCTTGGCGTGCAGCGGATCATTTCCGTTTCTGCCGTTGGCAGCATGAAAGAGGAAATTGTTCCCGGGCATATCGTTATTCCAGATCAGTTTTTCGACCGAACTCAGGGGAAGCGTACCTCAACTTTTTTCGGAAATGGTGTTGCGGGTCATGTGCAGTTTGCCGATCCTGTTTGCTCAGAACTAAGCGGTGTTCTTTGTGAGGCAGGACAGCGTGCCGGAGCGACTGTCCATCAGGGTGGGACTTATATCTGTATCGAGGGGCCAAATTTTTCTACACGGGCCGAGTCGACAATCTATCGTAGTTGGGGCGTTGACATCATCGGTATGACCAATATTCCGGAAGCACGTCTGGCCCGTGAAGCAGAAATCTGCTATGGCACAGTTGCGCTGGCGACAGATTATGATTGCTGGCACGACAGTCATGAGGACGTCTCGGTGGAGGCGGTGTTGGCAATTATCAAGCAGAACGTTGCCATGGCTCGCAATATCATCAAACATGCTGTTCATGCTCTCTCCGCGGCACCTCAGTGCGAGTGTGGGGAATCCTTGAAATATGCCATTATGACCGATCGTTCGCTTATCCCGGAACAGACTCGTAAAGATCTTGAACCGATTATTGGTAAATATCTCGACTAAGCTAGTCAGCAGCATTGCCAAATGCCTGCAGATTTGTTCTAATATTAAATTCCTGTTATTACAGCTGAATAAGGACGAGCATGGACATTCTGGTTATCGGGTCGGTTGCTTTCGACAGTGTAGAGACACCTTTTGGACGTGGTGATGATGTTCTCGGTGGCTCTGCGACCTATTTTTCAGCTTCTGCCAGTTTCTTCACCGGGGTGCAGCTGGTTGCTGTTGTCGGTGAGGATTTTCCTGAAGAACCACGCCAATTTCTCAGCTCCCGCGGGGTTGATCTGTCCGGTTTGCAGACCTGTCCAGGAGAGACCTTTCGCTGGAAGGGTCGTTATGGTTACGACCTGAACGAAGCCCAGACCCTGGAGACACATCTCAACGTATTCGAAACATTTCATCCGCAGCTGCCTGAATCTTATCGACAAGCCAAATACGTATTCCTGGCCAATATAGATCCTGAACTGCAACTGGAAGTTCTGCAACAGGTTGAACGTCCGCAGTTGATCGCCTGTGATACGATGAACTTCTGGATTGATGGTAAGCGTGACGCTTTGGTTCGTACTCTGGGGCATGTTGATATCCTGGTGATCAACGAAGCCGAGGTACGTCAATTGGCAGAGGAAGCCAACCTGGTCAAGGCCTCCCGTGCTGTCCTGACAATGGGGCCGAAAACCCTGGTTGTGAAACGCGGCGAATACGGTGTGCTGGTTTTTACTGAACACTCAATCTTTTCTGCCCCGGCGTACCCTCTGGAAGAAGTTTTTGACCCGACTGGCGCCGGCGATACTTTTGCCGGGGGCTTTATGGGTTACCTTGCGGCTACTAACAATCTGACCGATGAAACGATTCGCAAGGCTACGGTTTTCGGTAGTGTCATGGCTTCCTTTACAGTTGAAAATTTTAGTTTGAACCGGTTGCGACAATTGAACTGGGCAGAGGTCGAAGATCGTTTTCGCCGTTTCCAGGCGCTTACCTCATTCGAAGGCTTATAAGGTATACAAAGAATGCAGGAGGTCTAAATGTTCCAATGGGATAAATCGATCAATGCCATTAATATTCCCGCCAGCACGGTTTTGCACCTCTTTCGATCCATGCGCGAGGTACAGTTAGCTTTGCCGGGTGTCCCTGCACAGCAAGCCAGCGCATTCCTTTGTCAATATCAGGTGGAGGGCGGGGTCGGTACGATCGCAGTCTTTCATCTGCAGAAAAGCCAGGTACTGGCTTTCTACTGTAGTGATCCGCCTGTTGTTCCAGAACAGAAAACCGATGGCATGCTTGATCAGGGTCTGAATTTTGTCGAATCGATGGGTTTTCTCATGACTGATCAGGACATCCATCTGCTTGATGAGGCTGATCAGGGGATGCTTTGGGCCTCTTTGCCGTTAATGGCCGGACTGTCTGAAGAGGAGAAGCCTCCATCTGCTACAGCCTTGGCAAAAAAAACGGAAGAGAAATCTGTTGCCAAGGCTGATGCGACCAAAGTTGAAGCTGTTGCGGTAGGGAAGAAAGAGACCCCCGTAAAAGCTGCAAGTGGTAAAGCGGTCAAGAAGGCGGTACCAGTCGTTGAGCCTGAACCAGTGGCTCCAAAAGCTGAACCGGATTCTGAGACGGTTGAAAATGTAGATGAGCTGTTGGCTGCTGTTGAAGCAATGCGTGCTAAACGCCCTGGTTTGCGAGCGCGCAAAGCGCCACCGTCAGCAGAAGAGATGGATCGTCGCCGACTGCAGTTGCGTGAAACAGTTGGACGCATTCTGGCCTCCCTGTAACCTAAGGCCTGAATCCGTAAGTACTCGACGGCAAATAGCACAAGGACTTACACTGTTTATCCATAATTCACTGACAGACCCAGATTTGAGATGCTTACAGAAAGGTTTTTTATGATGCTGTACCGTTTGTTTTCGCCGAACTGGACCTTTCTTGCCCTTGTTTTGATGACCTGTGTCCTGACGGCTTGTGTCTCTGGAGAACCATCCATGTCGGACAGTAAGAGTGCATCCTATCATTACACTCTGGGTGTCGCGTCACTGAATGAGCAGAATCCAACAGAAGCCCTCAGAGAGTTTCTTGAAGCTGAAAAATATGATGCTCGTGCCCCCCGGATCCAGGCTGCTTTGGCTCAAGCCTACTGGATTAAACAGGCACATGATCTGGCTGAAAAGCATTTAATAAACGCCATCGAACTGAGTGATGACGAGCCCAAGTATTATAACAACCTTGCCGCGCTCTATTTGTCCATGGAGCGTTATGATGACGCGATCATCGCCTTCCGGACTGCCGCGGACAACCTCCTGTTTGATCGACCGGAGATGTCCTGGACTGGAATCGGTCTGGCCAATTCCCAGAAACAGGACTATCCGGCCGCTGAACGTTCATACCGGAAATCGATAGAGATCAATCCCAATTATTACGTGGCGCCGTTCCGCCTGGGGGAACTCTATTACAGTCAGGATCGGCCAGTTGAAGCCCTCGATATGTTTACTCGCACCGTCGAATTGGCTCCCAGGTTTCCCGATGGCCATTACTGGCAGGGCTTGGTCTACATGAAGATGAAAGAGACCAGAGAAGCTAAAAAGGCCTTCCTTGAGGTTATTCGTTTGGCTCCGCAAAGCGAAACTGCCAGATTGGCAGGAAATTATCTGAAGATTATAAACAAGTGATGGAAAACCCAGCTGTAAATATCGGTGCCATACTGAAAGAGCAACGTGAGAAAATCGGTCGCTCACTGCAGGATGCCGCACAGCACACGTGTATCCGGAAAACTTATCTGGAAAGTCTGGAAAACAATCAATTCTCTGATCTTCCAGGTCAAGCCTATGTGACAGGGTTTATCCGGGTTTACGCTCGTTATCTTGGCCTTGATGACAGTTCCCTGCTGTCACAGCTTGAAAATACCGAGCCAAGTGTCGGGCACCTCTCTCTCAAGTACACTCCTGTCCCCATGCATCAATCCAGACGTTCCAGTAAACCTGCTACAGGAGGGGGCGCCTGGGGTAAGCTTTTATTTGGTTTGCTTGCCGTTCTAATCTTGGGCCTCGCGATATATTTTCTGCTCCCCATGTTTCAGACCAAGGAGCCTGCCGGTGTGACTTCAAATCAGATTGCGACAGAACAGAAGCCTGTTCAGGTACAAGTCGATGCAGCAGAGGAGGCCGGTAAGACAGGGAGTGCCGATAAGATAGAGCAGGTTGATAAGATAGAGCCGTCTGGCAAGATAGAGCAAAGGGGGGTTAATTCTCCTCCAAAAGAAGAGCCGATTGCAGCTGCTGTTGTGTTAGAGACTCCTGGGCGCGAACCGTTGCCGCCAGTCTCCCCGGGTGGGGCATCATTAAGGATGCTTGCATTGTCTGAGAGCTCGCTTATAATTCATCTTGATGACCGTAAGCCGCATCAATACAAATTGCATGATGGGCTTGATTTGACCTGGAAAATCAAGGAGAAGGTAAGGCTCGAGCTGGCCGGACCGGGTGTGGCGCGTTTCTGGCTGGATGGCGTTGAACTGAACCTTGGTGATCTGGAATCTTTTCAGTTGCAGTCGGCTACGGAAGAGTGACCCCTGTTATGGTAATTACCTGTCCTGCATGCCAAGCGCGTTACCGCATAGATCCTTCTGCCAGTAAGTCAGATGTAGCCAGGATCAAATGCCCGGGATGCAAACATGTTTTTGAAGCCTCGCTGGTTGAAGAGCCAAAGATTCAACCAGCAAAAGCTCCATCTGGACAACCTGTCATTCTGATTGTCGATGATGCTCGTTTCTTCCGTGAAATGATCAAGGACATTCTCAACGAACTTTCGGTAGAACTTATTACCGCTGCAGACGGAAAGGAAGCCTGGCAACTGATCACTACACTTGTGCCGCAGCTGGTTTTGCTTGATTTGAACATCCCTGGCACAAACGGCAAGGAAATTCTGCAATCTCTGCAAACATTCTCTCATCGCGATCAGGTCAAGGTGCTTGCCATGAGCGGCGTTGAGCGTGGCGAAGAAACCGCCTCTGAAGTACGTCTTATCGGTGCCGACGATTTTATCAGCAAATCTTTTAAACCTCGAGAGTTACAAGACCGTGTCCGAAACCTCCTTGGGCTATAATCCTGGCGACTCCGGCGACCAACTCGTTAAAAAGATCCGCAGCCTGACTCAGGTCGAGAATTTTGATTTGGCCGTTGTTCTTGGCTCTGGTTGGAGTGGGGCGTTCCAGCTGGGTAAGACGCTCGGTGTTATTGAGTATAGTGACTGGGACTGTTTCCCCGCTGGTCAGATTGCCGGTCACGGTGGTCAACTGGTCGCGGTGCAATACTCTTCCTGGAATATCCTTTTTTTTGTCGGCCGCTTCCACTGCTATCAAGGACTCAGTGCATTTCAGGCAGCTTTCCCGGTGCGGTTGGCCGCTTCCTTGGGCTGTTCACGTATTTTGCTGACCTGTGCAACTGGTGGGATCAACCGAACTTACCGTCCCGGTGATTTTATGCTGGTTGAGGATCATCTGAATCTCCTTGGTGACAACCCTTTGCGAGGTCTTTCAGGCGATATCTTTATCGACCTGGTCGGGACATATCAGCAGAATGTTTACGATAACCTGTTGAGTCGTGATACAGGCAATATCGTGTTGCATCGCGGTGTTCTGGCGGCCATGCCTGGGCCTTCCTATGAAACACCGGCAGAAATACGTTTTCTGGAGATCGCCGGAGTCGACGTGGTTTCCATGTCAACAGTCCCTGAAGCCATTATGGCCAGGTATCTGGGCATGCAGGTTGCGGCTGTCGCCTTTGTTGCCAATTATGCCGCTGGTTTGAGCCCCGACACCTTGTCTCATCAGGACGTCCTTGACTGCAGCACTGAACATGCCTGTTTATTCCCCTCTCTGGTTCGTCTTTTTATCGATGTCTGGCAAGAAATAAATACCGAGAAAACTGATTGATCTCCTGACCTTGTATATTTCGTAACCTCCTGTTTTGTAGGGATATTTTTTTTAAAAATTCACGGGAGCTCTGCTTGACAGAGAATGGCCCCATGTTAAACTTTCACCATAATTATTTAACCTCAGAGGTTATTTTGGGCGAGACAATAAAGCGCATTTTGATAGTTGATGATGAGGAAAACACCCGGATCGGGTTGTCCAAGCTGTTGTCTCAGGAAGGTTTTGAGGTAGACAGTGCGGCTAACGGTAATGAGGCCCTCGATTATCTCGGCCGGGAAAAGGTCAGTTTGGTTATCAGTGATATCAACATGCCGGAGATGAATGGACTGGCTTTTCTGCGCGAACTCAGTCGTAAATTTCCGAGCACTAATGTTATTATGATAACGGCCTATGGTGGTGTTGAGTCATATCTTGAAGCGATGAATCTGGGTGCCTACGAATATCTGCACAAACCTGTGAGACTTGATGAGTTGCGTTCGGTTATGAAGAAAATATTCAATGGTGGGTCAGTCGCCCAGGTTTCCTAACTGCCAGTTTATTGATTATCCGACAGTCTTTTGGGTTGGATAGAGAGGAGGAAAGCATGAATTTCAAAACCGTTCTGTTTGCTACCGATTTTTCAGAAGGCTCTGATTTTGCTTTTCAGTCTGCGCTCTCAGTGGCTCGCAAGTTTGACAGCAAACTGATTGTTGTGCATGTTATCAATGAACCGGTTGACCTGCGCGGTTTTTATGTGCCGCACATCTCATTTGACAAACTCGAAGAGGAGATAGAGCAAGGCGCTGAGAAGTTGATGGAAAAGTTTTGTCGAACTCATATGAAGGATTTCAGTAATTTTGAATCCTTTGTCTTCCCAGGTATCCCAGATGATGAAATTATCAAAAGGGCCGTTGAATTCAATGTCGATCTAATCGTGTTGGGCACTCATGGTCGTACAGGCCTTGACCATGTTCTCTTCGGCAGTACCGCAGAGAAGGTTGTACGAAAATCCCCGATCCCGGTGATGACGATACGCATCCAGGAGTAATTCCTCCTCTTTCAGATTTGCAAAGGCAGCGGAAACGCTGCCTTTTTTGTGCCTTGTGGCAACCTATAGCCTTGTCAAAGGATGGCCTGGAGAGTATTCTGACTTTTTAGCGATGAACAATGAAAGAGTAACAGGCTATGCGTGAAAAACTCCTGATTGTTGATGACGAACGCATGATCCTTGAGCTCACCTCCATGGTGTTGAGCAGCAAGGGGTTCGATGTCTCTGTTGTTGACAACGCTTCAGAAAGTTATGGGCTGATCGAACGTGAGCAACCCGCACTGGTTCTCCTTGACTACATGATGCCTAAAGTCAACGGGCTTGATGCGCTTATAGAGATGCGTGCGCGTTTTCCTGAGACTTATGTGATTATGTTTACCGGTAAAGGGAGCGAAGAGGTTGCTGTTGAATTGATGAAGGCAGGGGCTGCAGACTATATCCTCAAGCCCTTCAGCAACGCCAAACTGGTCGAACGTATAGAAAATGTTCTCCACATTCGTTCCATAGAGTTGCGCAACAAGGAACTTGTCCGGGAGCAGGGAGAACTGCATGCAGAGATCGAACGATGGAATCGCGAACTGGAAGAGCGTGTCGAACACAAGACGACAGAGCTCGAACGTGCTCATCATGAGATCCTGTTGACTGAAAAACTTGCAGCGCTCGGGCACCTTTCTGCAGGGATGGCCCATGAAATCCGCAACCCGCTGAATTCAATCAGCCTGTTTGCCCAGGTAATGAGTGCCGGTTTGGAAAAGGAACCGGAAATGCGGTCTTATTCAGATAAGATCATCAACGAAGTGGAACGCATTGATGCCATATTGGTCAAGCTTCTCTCTACCAGCAAGCGCTCTCCATTCCAGTTACGTACCGTCCATATCGATGACATTATCGAAAAAAGTTTGCAGCCGTTTCTCGAGCAAATGCGCGTGCAGGGAGTTGTCCTGCATAAGCATTTGCCACAGCAGACTCCTTCAATCCTGGCGGATGCCGATGAACTTGGCCAGGTTTTTTCCAACTTGTTTTCCAATGCTCTCTTTGAAATGAAGCAGGGCGGCACCCTTTCAGTATCGCTGGAACACGATGATAAGGACGTTCTGATGACGGTCGGTGATACCGGTGGAGGGATTCCTGAGGAGCATCTGCATAATATTTTCGACCCTTTTTTTACGACCAAGGAACGGGGCACCGGCTTTGGACTTTCCGTGGTATTGCGTATCGTTAAAACCTACGCCGGTCGTATCAATGTTGTGAGCGAACCTGGTCAGGGGACGACTTTTCAGATTTGGTTGCCTCTGGTATGACTCCTGATGCTTGACGATCGGACAATGTGATGGCTTTGCAGTTGCGTGACCTGACCCTCGATATCTCGGTAGATGAAAAGCTTTTAGCCGTGGAAGTTGCGCGCTCTCTTGGTGTTGAAGCTGAGGCACTAAGGGATTTCAGGATTATCCGACGTTCCATCGACGCCCGTAAAAAAAGTCGGATACGTAAAGTTTATACTGTTGAATTCTCTTATGCCGAAGAAAAGAATCTTCTGCAAAAACATGGCAGCGGTCAGCTTGGGACGTTGTCTTCTGTTCCTGATGTAGCCGATGCGACAGAAAGACCCAAGGGCCCAGAAATATATCTGCCCGAGGTAAACGCTGCTCATCACGCCCTGGTGATAGGTATGGGCCCGGCTGGTCTCTTTGCTGCTAAGCGCCTTGCTGAATCAGGCGTCCGCGTAACTCTTGTTGATCGCGGCCGGCCGCTTGAACAACGGGTAAAAGATGTCGAAAGCTTCTGGGCGGCTGGCCAGTTTAATTCAGTCAGCAATGTACAGTTCGGTGAAGGTGGCGCCGGGACCTTTTCCGACGGCAAGCTGACCACCCGCCTGAATCATCCGCAAAGACTGGCCGTACTCGAGACTCTGGTTGCCTGCGGGGCACCGCAAGATATCCTGATCGAGGCCCGTCCTCACGTCGGAACGGATCGTTTGCGTAAAGTTGTCATTAATTTTCGGGAACACCTGATTAGACTGGGTGTCGATATACGTTTCGAAACCTGTTTGACAGATCTTGATATTCACCAAGATCGTATTGTCGGTGGCATCTTCAATGACCGGGAGTTGCTACCTTGTGATTCTCTGGTGCTGGCACCGGGTCACAGTGCCCGTGACACTTATCTCATGCTGGATAGTAACAACGTGCATCTTGATACCAAAGGTTTTGCGGTTGGTGTGCGGGTTGAACATCCTGCTGAATTGATCAATCAGATTCAATATGGTGAATTTGCCCACCAACTACCGGTTGCAGACTACACCCTGCGCTATAATGACGATGAAACAGGCCGTGGTGTCTATTCTTTCTGCATGTGCCCGGGGGGAGAAGTGATCAACGCAGCTTCCGAACCTGATGGCCTGGTGGTTAACGGTATGAGTCGCATGGCGCGGACAGGAAACTATTCAAACAGCGCCCTGGTCGTGACCGTTCAGCCAGAGGACTGGGGTGGCACAAAGCTTGGAGGTATGCAATTCCAGCAGCACTGGGAGCGCCGGGCCTTTGATGCCGCCGGTGCCGATTTCATGGCACCCGCCCAGAACATGATGGCATTTGTCAGCCAGGGCAAAGGAGGGGTGACATCCAGTTGTCGGCCCGGAGTTGTTGAAACAGAACTGCGTGAAGTTCTGCCGGATTTCGTGTACCATGGTC
>JAUWTX010000037.1 GCA_030614505.1 Desulfuromonadales bacterium | reverse complement strand
TCCATGCCAGCGATGTTTGTGGCCGCCACCAGATCAGAGGTAATGCCAGAGGCCCCACGCTACAGAGTGCGATAATAATAAAGAATTTTCGGAAATAACATGGAAGCTTCTCTTCTGCAAAGCGACGGGGAGGAAAAGCCTCCAGAAACTCACCGCAGTGCTTGCATTTTATCGCGTCGTCTTGAATGTCTTCAGCGCAGAAAGGACACTTTTTCATTGTCATATTCCTTGGTGGGACGAGTGCTACGGATAGTTCTGTTTGTCCAGCCAGTTCCTTCACTTATTAACCCGGAACCCCGACTTTGCCAGCGCCTCGGCCATCGACGTCGATGATGCGGCCACCTTCTTCTCAAGGCGCGGTTTCCTGATCCGCTCTTTCTGCTCCGGCAGCTTTTCAGTTGCCTCTTTGCGCATGGTTAAACCGATCCGCTTGCGTTGCAGATCAATCGACAGAACCCTGACCTGCACTTGCTGCCCAACTTTGACCACCTGGTTCGGGTCTTTCACAAACCGGTCGGCGAGTTGACTGACATGCACCAGACCGTCCTGGTGCACGCCGATATCGATAAACGCGCCAAAGGCGGCGACATTGGTGACAATGCCGTTGAGGGTCATGCCTTCCTTGAGGTCCTTGATCTCCATGACATCTTCACGGAAGCTGGCCGTTACGAAGCTCTCTCGCGGATCGCGGCCCGGTTTCTTCAATTCAGCGATAATGTCATGGAGGGTAGGCAGACCAATATCAGAGCCGACGTACTGTTCCAGTCTGATCTTGCCGAGCAATGCCGGTTCGGTCGTTAACTTTACCAGGGAAACGCCAAGATCTGCAGCCATCTGTGCGACCAACTGGTAGCGCTCCGGGTGTACTGCCGTATTATCGAGCGGCTGTTCGGCCTTTCTGATACGTAGGAAACCAGCCGCTTGTTCGTAAGCCTTCTTGCCAAAGCGTGGCACCTTGAGGAGTTGTTTTCGTTGGGTAAACGCTCCCTCACTGTCACGCTGATTGACAATCGCCTTGGCTAACAATTCACTGATTCCAGAGACAAAGCTTAATAGTGCCCAACTTGCGGTGTTCAAGTCGACGCCAACAAAGTTGACGCAAGATTCCACCACCTCATCGAGGGATTTTTTCAAGGCACTCTGGCTGACGTCATGCTGATATTGACCAACGCCGATACTCTTGGGATCGACTTTGACCAGTTCGGCCAAAGGATCCTGCAAACGTCGAGCGATGGAAATGGCGCCGCGTACGGTCAGGTCGAGATCGGCGAATTCTTCGCGGGCGATATCCGATGCCGAATAGACACTGGCCCCGGCTTCACTGACCATGACCACCTGTACTTTCAAGTCAGCCTCTTTCAGGCAGAGGCGGACAAACTGATCCATCTCACGTCCGGCCGTGCCGTTGCCGATCGCCACCATCTCTATGCCGTGTACATCAATCAAACGCAGCAGATCCTGTTTGGCCGACTCGACCCTGGCGCCGCCTCCGGTGTGCGGATAGATCGTGACATGCTCCAGGAAACGACCGGTCGCATCAACCGCCGCCAATTTGGAGCCGGTGCGCAGGCCCGGATCAACACCGAGAACTTTACGGCTTCCGGCTGGCGCGGCGAGCAGCAGGTTGCGCAGGTTCTCCGCAAAAACCCTGATTGCTTCATCGTCGGCTGCCTTTTTCGCCTGCAGGCGTAAATCCAGTTCGATCGAAGGGGTCAGCAGGCGCTTATATGAATCGGCAACGAACTCCCGCAGTAGTTCAGCAAAGCGGCTTTCTTTAGGTACAAAAAGCGCAAAGAGGCGACTTAAGATATCCTCCTCAGGTGCCTCGAGGCGCAGCCTCAGCACTTCTTCTTTTTCGCCCCGTCGCATCGCCAGCATGCGATGCGATGGGATTTTCCTGATCGGTTCGCTGAAATCGTAGTACATCTCGAATTTGCTGACCGTATCTTCCTTACCCCGCGCTGGTTGTGAGCAGAACAAGCCCTGCTGCCAGGTCAACTCGCGGACCATCGCCCGTGCCTCGGCGACATCGGCTAACTGTTCGGCGAGGATGTGGCCGGCACCCGTTAAGGCTTCGTCAGCAGCGACAATCTCCAACTCAATGTTGATAAAAGGTTCCGCCAGTTGCAAGGCGGTTTCGCCCTCTCCACGCGTTGCCAATAGTTGCTCGGCAAGTGGTTCCAGCCCGCGTTCCTTGGCAATCAATGCTTTGGTGCGACGTTTCGGTTTGAAGGGCAGGTAGAGGTCTTCCAACTCTGTTTTCTGCCGGGTTGCAGTAATCTTCTGGCGCAATTCAGGGGTCAGTTTCCCCTGGTCCTCGATTGAGGCAAGAATCGTCTGCCGGCGTTCGTTCAGGGCTGTGTGGTACTCGAGACGTTCCTGTATCAGGCGAATCTGTACTTCGTCGAGCTCACCGGTTGCCTCTTTGCGGTAACGAGCGATAAAGGGCACGGTTGAGCCCTCTTCGAGCAGGGTTACGGTTTGTTTGACTTGCGCTATTTTTAGACTGGTTTCTTCGACCAGGATTTGGAGGGTTGTGCTTTTTACTGTTTCGGGCATTTTGCATGGTCCTTATTTCTGTTTTTAGGTGACGGCTTTCAAGGAGGGGATATTAGCATACGAGGGTGTTTTTCTGGGGACACCCTACTTAATTGCATCCATCAATCCCAACCTACTGTCCAAAAACCGGCATAGGCTGTCCATTCACCAGCAACTGCCCATCATTAAACGTCGCATTACTTCTGATCTTACCCCCATCACGCACTATAAGATTCTGCGCAATGAGCATCTCCAGTTGCTGATCCAACTGCTGCTCGACCATAACATCGACCTCTTCATCGCTCATTTCAACCTCGACTCCCGCCTTGCGAACAGCCTCGAGTTCAAGTTTGACGGAATTCTTCATATTGCTGGCCAGAAGAACCCGGAGCAGACTCTCATCCACCGACAGATCGGCTGACGAATCAAGGTACTGAAGATACCCGAATATGGCGGCAAGATTCTCAGGGGCTTCATCTGTCGGCTTGTTGAGCTTCAACTTGAATGTTCCTTCGGCCTCGCCCTTCGGCGTGTTGACATAGAACCTCTTGATATTGAATTCCGGGCTGCCGGTCATCAACTTCATCGACAGATCGGAGTACAGAGGCAAAAGTTCCGCGACCAGTGCATCCGGCTCTAAGGTGTCGGCTTCGCGATAGATCGCCATGACCTTCACCTGGTAGTCACTAAGCGCCTGGCCATCCATATTTTTCAACTCCACATCGAAGATCAGAGGCCCGTAGGACTCACCATCGAAGGTCGCCCCGTCGAAGTTCATGCTCTGAGTAGCCTGCACCAGTTGGCCGTCGAAACTGCTTTCAGTGACAACCTTAAACTCATTCACCTGAACCACAGTACTCTCTTCACCTTCTCCGTCTGAAAAATCCACCTCCATGCCTCCGGACACCATCTGGCTGGTTCCGACAAAGAGCATCGGCAAGACCTCAACCAGGTCAAAATCACCACTGACTCCGCTCCAACTCAGCGAGCCGTCATCAAGATGGATTTCCAGTTTCGGCATATCGACGGTCCCGACCAGTGTGCCAGCACCAGGAGCATAGTCAGTAGTCGCCGTGAAGCCACCCCAAACGAACGCTCCTTCCTCCATATGCTTCTCAAATGGCGGGATCTCGATCTTACCGTTCGCACTGCCGTCGAAACCGAACCGGATATGGACGAAAGAATCTTTCAGTTCCGGGATGTTCTGCAGCAGCTCCTCAAGTGCTTCATCTTCGGGAGAGAAGAGAACCATGCGAGTGTCGACCAGAGCCAGAGCAGGCGACAGCGAAGCCTGGCCGGCAACGATCGGCAATGGTCCATGATGCAGGGTGTGCTCAAAGACCAGTTGCACCGTCTCCACAGTCGGCTCCTCTCCTTCTTCAATAGCTGTTTTCGGGATCTTCATCTCCAGGAGCATTTCAGCTTTGGAGGTTAAGAAGCCACGTTGGTAGCTCTTACTGGTCAGAGTTACCGGACCCCAGTGAGCATTCTGTTCCAGAAGGTTAAAATATTGGCTCTCAACCTTACCGCTGACTACATAGGTCGCGCCGGCCCAACCGACGACACAGAGCAGAACGACTACGACAATAATGGCTAACTTTTTCATGTTTACTCCTAGAGGCCCCTTAACAAACGAGATCAGGCTGTGGAAGGAATTCAAACGCAGAAGGATTCTTGGCGAGGCAAAGCACTTTTGGACATTACATCCCTTTGAGGAGCAGTGATTTGCTGAGACCTGCATTCCCGGGAAAACTCACCACACCCGCCCTTCATTGCATTGTACAAAGCAGAAACACCCCAATTAAGCAGAGCCAAGGATGCCATAAATCAGTCAGCCTTACTAATAGAATTAGCGAAGAGCATGACAAACTAAACCCACACAGATCACAGTGTTTAGGGGTCGCGTCTACACATTTCACAAAAAATGCACTCAAGGCCTGACCATCCATCCACCGATTGACAACCCTTCCGCCTCCGCTAAAGTTAAGAGAACAGCATTCTACCCCCAAGCTCGGAAAGGAGGCCCGCATGACCAAAACTATCCGTGACGTACTGAAGAACAAGGGCGACTCTGTACTCCATATCAGCCCTGATGCAACTGTTTATAGCGCATTGGAGTTAATGGCCTCCGAAAATGTCGGCGCACTTCTCGTCATGGAGGGTAAGCAGGTGATCGGCATCATCTCCGAGCGTGACTATGCGCGGAAAGTGATTCTTGAAGGCCGCTCGTCTCTCAAAACGGTCGTCCAGAAAATCATGGCCACCAAGGTTCTCTACATCACACAGAATACGACCGTTGAAGAGGGCCTGGCACTGATGTCCGACAAGCGCTGCCGCCACCTGCCCGTTTTAGAGGGCAAGGAGTTGATCGGGATGGTCTCCATCGGTGACCTGGTCAATGCACATGTCGCCGAAAAAGATTTTATGATCAACCAGCTGGAGCACTACATCCTCGGCGGTTAAATGATTGTACTGCCACAACCCCGGCTCAGATCTGTCATTGGTATTATGTCTCTTGTGGGATAAGGGCCAGTTCCACTCAACTGTCTTTTGCGCTTTTCTGACTAGCAGCCAGGATGAGACCATGATCCAGAAAGACGACGCCCAGCGCCGTGCAGACCAGGTCCGTGCCTTCAATATGGAGCTATCCGCCCTTGAATCAGAAGGAGTTCTCACCCTCGCTGCTGACGAATGGGACAAGGTCGAAAGCCATCACAGCACCTTGCTGAAGAGTTATGCGCAGCAGTTCGATATCGACATCAGCGGCACCGACAAGCAGCTCTCCTGGGGGATGCGCATCATCTCTTTCCTCGGCGCACTGGCCCTGTCAGCAGCGGTGTTCTTTTTCTTCTACCGCTTCTGGGGTCTTCTCGGCACTACCACCCAGGTCGGCATCCTGATCGCCGCACCCCTGCTGGTGACCTTGAGCATCGAATTCGCCGCCCGGCGTGAAAAAACCCTCTATTTCGCTTCTCTGCTGGCTCTGGTCGCTTTTACCTGCTTCGTCCTGAACCTCTCGGTTTTAGGAATCATCTTTAACATCACCCCCACCCAGAACGCCTTCATTGCCTGGGGGAGCCTTGCGCTGATTCTAGCCTACACTTATGGGCTGCGCCTGCAACTGGTCGCCGGCATGACCTGTATCATGAGCTACCTGGCTGCCACGGTCGGAACCTGGAGCGGCTGCTACTGGCTCTCCTTCGGTGAGCGCCCGGAAAATTTCATTGTCGCCGGCACCCTGCTTGCCGTAGCCGCAGTGATCCCGCATCGCCGCTACCCGGCTTTCCCGGGCCTTTACCGCAGCTACGGCCTGCTGGCAATCTTTATCTCCATCCTGATCCTGGCCAACTGGGGGCAGATCAGCTACCTGCCCTGGAGCAGCAACTTTATTGAGGGAGGATACCAGATTGCTGGCTTCGTCCTCGCCGGCGCCATGATCGCACTCGGCATCATCCGTCGCTGGCCGGGCACCACTAATCTAGCCAGCACCTTCTTTGTCCTCTATCTCTACACCAAACTGTTCGACTGGTGGTGGGGCTGGCTGCCGAAGTACCTGTTCTTTCTGCTGCTCGGCCTGATCGCCATCGGCTTGCTGTTGGTCCTCAAGCGCATTCGTGGCCTGGCCCGGGGAGGTGTGGAATGAAACGTCACGGTCTGGTAATCGCCCTGCTCCTGCTGCTGGCGATCAATGCCTTCGTCCTCGCCGGGGTCGCCCTCAATCGCAGCGGCACCCCCGAAGCGACAATAATGCTGACGGAACGAGAACAGCCCTTGGCCTACAATTACCGCCACGACGAAAACACCGGCGTCTCACTGCGCCTCAACTGGAACAAACATAATGGGGAGTGGGATTGGTTCGATAATGACAAACTGACCGAACTCGGCTTCGATGACAACTTCCTGAACTTCGCCGAACATCGCGACCGCTATTATCGTGCCTTGCCGATAAAGACCTATGTTGTACTCGAATACGAGGGACGCGCCTGGGAAGCTTACCGTGAAGACCAGTTGGAGGAGATTGCCAAACTGCCCACCCAGGTTGCCAAAGGAAAGATGGAACAAGATGCTGCCGACCGACGCAAAAAAGAACTCGAGGTGAGTCTGCGTTTGGCCTCCCGGCTGTTCGCCGTTGATGTCGGGGCCGATGCCGCTGCGCTGCGCAATCGTTATCCCGAAACTGAGCATTACCTGATTACACCCGGCCAGGTCCGCGCAGTGGTAAACTGGGTGTCAAATAAGGATAACGAAAAATCCGAGCCCAAACTCTCCGGTCGGATCGATCAGATTCTGACCGAAACCATTCATGTGCCGCGTCAGCATCACACCATTCTTGAAAAGCTGCCGAGCGATGAACGTCTCTATGCTGGCAATCACTATTACAACAACGACGGCAAGAAGCGCGTGCACTACCAAGTCCGGCTGAACTTCGGGCAGCGTTATGAACCTTGGGTGGAAAGTATCGAAGAACTGCAGGATCTATTTTAATAAATCCAGGGGGTGCAGATGAGATTTTTACTCTATAACATACGCTATGCAACCGGACCGAAGCTGCATACTTCTGTCAGTTCTTCGCGCAAGAACCTGGAGCGTATAGCAGCTTTTCTGCACGACCAGGAACCCGACCTGGTTGGCCTGATCGAGGTGGACCATGGCTCCTATCGCAGTGGCGGCAAGAACCAGGCCGAGTTGCTGGCAAAATCACTGGGACACTATCACTCACATTCGATCAAATACGAACAAGGATCTTTCTGGCGGCGTGTGCCAGTGTTGAAAAAACAGGGGAACGCATTCCTGACGCGGGATCGCATCCGTCACGAAACTTTTCATTTTTTTAAGCACGGTATGAAGCGGCTGGTGATAGAACTGGAGCTGCAACATGTCGTGGTTTATCTGGTACATCTGGCAGTGGGAGCGCGGACGCGGCACCATCAACTGAGCGCCCTCTACGACCTGATAAAGCAAACCAAGAGACCCTGCGTGGTCGCGGGGGATTTCAACATGCTCTGGGGCGAACGCGAAATCGACATGTTCCTGGCAGCTACGGGGCTGCAGAATGCCAACGTCGAGGGGCTGCCAACCTATCCGAGCAATAAGCCACACCGGCATCTCGATTTTTTCCTCCACAGCAAGGAAATTGAAGTGCGGGACTTCCAGATACCACGTGTGACCTTTTCTGACCACCTGCCGGTGATGGTTGACTTTGATGTCAAGGTTGAGGAAGAACACCGCAAAGAGCCACGGCCGCCGCACTGTTCCTGCCTGGAGAAAGTCGACCGCATAGTCGCTGGAGCCCAAACTTCATCCTCAACGAATTTGCAGACAGTTCATTGAGAAGCAGCATGAAACCGATCTTCACTAAACCCGATCTGCAACGTTATACCCAACGTCCTTTTCCGCACTATCGCTATCTCCCCTTCCAGGCCGGCACCCCTCTCCCCCATCCGCGCACCGATCCGGCTGGACATTCCTACAATGAGGAGGAGGATTATCTGCCGCACTTTCTGCCCGTCGACTGGCGCACCTGCGAGCCCTACCTGTACGGTATCGACCTGTTCAATCGCGGTTACTGGTGGGAGGCGCATGAAGCCCTTGAAACAGTATGGCTGGCAGCTGGGCAGAAGTCGACCCAGTGCGGCAAATTCGTGCAAGGGTTGATCCAGTTGGCAGGCGCCCAGCTAAAGCGTTTCATTGATGAGCCGCGCGGGGCGCAGTCGCTCACCAAATCCGGTATCGAAAAACTTTCACTGGTCGAGGGGGTCTATCTCGGTATCGAGATTGCGTCGTTTATTGATGAAGTGAAACGCTGTCTACGTGAGGATCACGGTGAATTCCCACGCATTGAGCTACACTTTTCAAACGAGAGAGAGGAATGAGGGACATCCATGATTTGAGATGTCCCTCTTGAATGTCCCCGATGAAACGCTACTCTCAATCCGTACGATCGGTGATTTCGATCAGATGGTAACCGAACTGGGTTTTGACCGGACCGTGGACTTTGCCGACTTCGCCGGAGAAAACCACTTCGTCAAATTCCTTGACCATCTGTCCAGGTGAAAACTCACCCAATGCTCCACCCTGCTGGCCGGATGGACATTTGGAGTGCACTTTGGCGATTTCAGCGAAGTCTTCACCGCCTTCGATCAAGTTTTTAAGGTTGTTGCAGTCCGTCTCGCTAGGCACCAGGATGTGCCGGGCGCTTGCTCTTGCCATGATAAATCTCCTTCTATGTTTTGAGTGTCCCCTACAATCAACTCTCAGAATCAATCCTGCATATAACCGAGAGTGGCAGTCCAGAAAGAAAGATCGTTGCGGGTTTTCTCGTAAATTTTGGCATTCATAATGGCAATGCCAGCGATCTCGGCAAGTGCGGAGAGGAAGATGATATCTTCCTGGCTGTACAAGTGTTTGTCGGCGCTGTAAAGCCTCAGCACGCCGACAACTCGCTGGTGTGCAATGATCGGCATGGAGAGAATCGAAGCAATCCCTTCGGCGACAGTTTCAACCGGGTATTCAAGGCGCGGATCATTGGCAGTATCGGTAATCAGAACCGGTTTTCCTGCCAGCGTCTCGCTGATGCTCTGGTCAGTATGCGGTTGCCCCTTGGCAAGAAATTTTTCACTCAGACCGGTCGTGGCGATCAGTTCAAGTTCGTGCGTGGTTTCATTGCGCAACCGCAAGGCGCCTGCTTTAACCTGCATGATATCGATCACCTTATCGACAATCAGTTGAACCACCTCTTTGGAATCGAGGGTGGAGAGAACAGCGCTGGTCACTTCATGCAAGGTTCGGAAATAGCCAAGACACTTGTTTGGATCGACCGCCGGCATTTCGGGGAGTTCGAGTTGCTGCACGCCGCTCTCCTCTGTCGTTGGCAGATCGACACCGATCTCATCGAACAGTGCGGCAAGTTTTTCGCCTTTATCTTGATAAAGCTTGGCGTTAGCAATTGCCATCCCGCCCATTTCGGCCAAGGCGGAAACAAACTCGATATCCTCATCACTGTAGTCATGCGGTTCGGCGCTGTAGAGTCGCAGTACGCCAATAACCTTTTCTCCAGCGATCACAGGTACCGAGAGAACAGCCCTTATCCCTTCTGCACGCATGGCATCAGGATATTGAATGCGTGGGTCGCTGCAAGCGTCCTTGACGTAAACAACGAGCCCTTCCAACACCTCGGGGATACTCTGATCGGCGTTAAGCGCGCCTTTATTCAGATAGGTCTCACTCAAACCAAAAGATGCGACCTGTTTGAGATTGTTACTCTCATCATCAATCAATCGCAAGCCTCCGGCCTTGATCTCCAGTGCGGCGACGGTTCTCTGCACCAGGGAATCGAGAATTTCCTGAAGATTGCGAGCAGAAAGAATCGCTTGAGCCGTTTCAAAAAAGAGTCGGAAGTATTCGTTCGTATTTGTCTGAATCATGCTTCAAGTGCCTCCATCGAAAAAATAATTATTAAAGAGAATCCGTTTGATTATAGTCGA
The DNA here is from genome assembly GCA_030614505.1 of Desulfuromonadales bacterium. Lineage (GTDB taxonomy): Bacteria > Desulfobacterota > Desulfuromonadia > Desulfuromonadales > BM103 > M0040. Next base: position 1,700 of record JAUWTX010000037.1, on the reverse strand, counting down.
AAGCCACAAAGTAGACACCCTAATTTAAATACTCTTTTTGAGTGCCCCGACTCTTGCTTCTTGCCCAAACCACCTGAAGCTGTTTCTATAAGAATTTTCTACAGAATGGACACGGGTCAGACCCCACTGGACACTGGACCATGTCTGTCGGGTAAACTGGGAATGGGTTAGTTCCAAGAACATAGTTTAGCTGATCGGAAAGGATTTACCACCTGTCGCCATGAATAGTTATCGATTGCTGGAACATACTGCAGATATGGGGATCGAAGCAGAAGGGGAAAGCCAGTCGGCCCTGTTTCAGCAGATGGCACTGGGGTTGCGGCAGATCATCACCGCATGTCCGGATATCCGTCCGCAGACCGAAATGATAATCGAAGTGGTTGGAATGGACCGCGAGGAGTTGCTGGTCAACTGGCTGGGCGAACTGGTCTTCCTGCTGGAAACCCGGCATTTTCTACCCGCGTGTTTTGAGATTGAAACCATTGATGAGCAACGATTGAAGGCGCGGGTGCGGGGAGAAACATTTGATCCAGCCCGTCATTTTCTGGAGAGGGAAATCAAGGCGGTCACTTATCATCAGATCAGGGTGGAGTCGACGGGAAAAGGCTGGACTGCGCAGGTTTTTGTCGATCTTTAGTTGATGTCGATCGCTGTTGTCAGGAGAGTGCAATGAGTGTCCGGATTCAACAGATTGACGAGTTCCGCTGGCGGATTCCACGTGCAGGAGCAATGCGCACCGACGGTCTTGTCTTTGCCAGCCGCCAGATGATGGACATTCTGGAAAAAGAGCAGGCCCTGGAACAGGTACGCAACGTCGCTACTCTCCCCGGGATTGTCGGTCCTTCTATCGCCATGCCCGATATTCATTGGGGTTACGGTTTTCCCATCGGTGGAGTGGCAGCCTTTGATGCCGAGGAGGGCGTGATCTCTCCCGGCGGGGTTGGCTACGATATCAATTGCGGGGTGCGTCTGCTCCGCACGGAGCTTGAGGTCCAGGAGGTTCGCCCGCAGATCGAAAAGCTGGCCAATGAATTGTACCGTAACGTCCCCTCGGGAGTCGGTTCCCATCGCCGGGACCTCAAACTCAGCGTTGCCGAAGAGCGCAAGGTCTTGACCCGGGGCGCACGCTGGGCAGTGGAAAACGATTATGGCCGCGCGGAAGACCTGCATCATATCGAGGAACTGGGGACGATCGCCGGTGCGGATCCGGAGGTTGTTTCGGACCGGGCCCTGGAACGGGGCCGTAACCAGCTCGGAACACTTGGTTCCGGCAATCATTTTCTGGAGATCGACCTGGTCGATGAGATCCATGATCCCGAAGCCGCCGAGGTTCTGGGGCTGTTCCCAGGTCAGATCACGGTCAGTATTCACACCGGCAGCCGCGGTTTCGGTTACCAAGTATGTGATGATTATTTAAAGATGATGCTGCACGCGGCCCATAAATATGGCATCGAACTGCCGGATAAGCAGCTGTGCTGTGCTCCGCTCAACAGCCCGGAAGGGAAACAGTATCTGGCGGCCATGGCCTGTGCGGCCAACTTTGCCTTTGCCAACCGTCAGTTGATCACCGCCTGGGTCCGGGAGAGTTTCGAACGGGTTCTCGGCAGAAATCAGGCTGATCTGCGCATGTCGGTTATTTATGATGTCTGCCACAACATCGCCAAGATGGAGGAGCACCAGGTTGCAGGGAAGCAGCGGCG
>JAUWTX010000075.1 GCA_030614505.1 Desulfuromonadales bacterium | reverse complement strand
TCGTCCATGTTGTCGAGAACGGTGCGAAAACGTTTTTCGCTTTTTTTGAGTTCTGCTGTACGCTCCTTGACCCTGGCTTCGAGGGTGGCAGCCTGCTCGCGCAGAGATTCTTCAAGCTCATGTTGACGGGTGATATCGGTGAACGATTCGATGCCGCCGATGATCTCTCCTTCAGCATTGCGCAGGTAGTCCATATTCTTGAGCATATGGATCGTTTTACCAGATTTTGTGACGATGGTACAGTCTGCGCTGATAATCGGTTTGGGAATGTCATCGCTATAGAGACCGCACATGTCGCTGCACGGAAAGCCCTGCAGGAAAGAGCAGTGTTTACCGATGGCGTCCTCTGAGGAGAAGCCGGTAATTCGTTCTGCCGCGGGATTCCAGTAGACGACATGCATCTTTTTATCGACGACAAAGAGGCCGCTGGGAATGGTTCCCAGGGTCTGCTCAAGGGTAATGCTCTGTATGATTGACTTGTAAGGGCTCATAAGAATTCATGGTTTTGAATAAAAAATATCTCGACACTTTAACAGAAATGTGGAATTTGCCGCAACAATTGATTGATTAAGCCCGACCAACGACGGCAACCTGAACCTCCCTGATGTTACCCGCCAGGATAGTTCGACAACATTCACGCACTGTCTCACCAGTGGTCATGACATCGTCGACAAGGAGAACTCTCTGTGCTGCAAGTGTCATGGAGAGCTCAAAGGCGTTGCGCAGATTGCTTCTGCGTTCGATGGCTGACAAGCCCTGTTGCGGAGGTGTCTTGCGAATGCGTTGCAAAAGTGTGGTATTGACAGGAACGCCCAGTTGTTGAGCAATTGGCCTGGCCACTTCAAAGGCCTGGTTGTAGCCGCGCTGTCTCAGTCGGTCGGGATGCAACGGTACCGGCACGATACAGTCCGGTATAAAGTTCCCCCCTGCTGCTTCGATGACCTTGCCAAGGAGTTGACCAAGAGGTTTCGCCAAAGTGAGCTGGTTGCGGTATTTTAATCTGTGAACGGCATCCTTGATGCTGCCCTGGTATATGCCGACAGCATGGACGATTGAGAAGGCTGGTGGCCGCTTCAGACAGGTGCCGCAGAGGTGGTCTGAAGTAGCGTTTGGGAAAGGTTGGGCGCAGCGGCTGCAATGTGCCAACCCCAAAGGAGATATGCTTGCCAGGCAATCCTGGCAGAAAGCTTGTGCGTTATGGTCGGCCGGCAAGGATTGGCCACAGAGTAAACAGACCGGCGGTAGCAGCAGGTCGATGCTCGCCGCCAGTGTCCGGCGAAAGCTGGTCCACATGGGAACCCCTCCATAGATGCAGAAAATAACAAAGAGTCGAAGGACTCAACATAACAGGTCGGGAAAGATTTAACCTTGAAACGGCAGCTGAATCGGAAAGTCTGCACATTATCTTTTTCGCGTCCAACTGCGGTTTCCAGGAGATAGTTACGAAATAAGATTTTTTCCTGTCATCTCTGCCGGGACAGCGAGTCCCATCAAACCGAGGATGGTGGGTGCTATGTCGGAGAGAATCCCTGACTGTAAATTAGCCTGGCGGTTGTCGGCATCGACCAGGATCAGTGGCACCTGGTTGACTGTGTGTGCGGTGTGTGGCGCACCGTTTTTGTCAACCATCATTTCGCAGTTGCCGTGATCGGCTGTGATCAAGGCGCAGCCGCCAACCTCAAGAAGGGCGTTAACGACACGCCCTGTGCAACGGTCAACCGTTTCCATGGCCGAGATGGCTGCAGAGAGTACACCGGTGTGGCCGACCATGTCAGGGTTGGCAAAATTCAAGATGATCAAATCATAGACCCCCATCTGAATGCGACGGATCACTTCATCTGTCACCTCTGGAGCACTCATGGACGGCTTCAGGTCATAGGTGGCGACATCCTTGGGGGAAGGGATCATCACCCGTTCTTCGTTGCTAAAAGGTGCCTCGATGCCACCATTGAAGAAGAAGGTGACATGGGCATATTTCTCAGTTTCCGCTATACGCAACTGTTGCAAGCCTGCGTCAGCGACAACTTCTCCCAGGATCCTGGGGTAGCTCTCAGCAGCAAAAGCAACCGGCAGTTCGAAAGTTGCATCGTATTCTGCCAGACAGACAAAAGCTGAGAGCTTCGGGACCACGGGACGGTTGAACTCGGTGAAGTCGGATTGAGTGAAGGTGCGGGTAATCTCTCTGGCACGGTCGGCGCGGAAGTTAAAAAAGATTATACCGTCATTGTCGTTGATGCGACCAACTGGCAAGCCATTATGCTGGACAACTCGCGGCTCAACAAATTCATCGCTTTGGCCGTCTGCATAGGCTGCCCGGATTGCTGTAACGCTTGAATCGACCGGGTGTCCCTGGCCCAGAGTCATCGCCTTCCAGGCTCGCTCTACACGATCCCAGCGATTGTCTCGATCCATGGCATAGTAGCGGCCGATCACGGTCGCCAGACGACCATGCCCCAGGCGCGTTATCTCCGCTTCGAGTTGTTCGAGATAGCCGACACCGCTTTGCGGTGGAGTGTCGCGTCCGTCCATAAAGGCATGGATACAGACTTCAACTTTTTCACGTTTTGCGAGTTTGATCAGGGCGTAAAGGTGGGTATTGTGAGAATGGACTCCGCCATCTGACACGAGCCCCATCAGGTGCAGCTTGCCCCCGGCGTTACGAATATGAGTCAGGGCATCGAGCAGGGTCTGGTTGCTGAAAAAAACGCCCTTTTCGATACTGCTGCTGATCCGGGTCAGGTCCTGGTAGATAATACGACCAGCACCGATATTGAGATGACCGACCTCCGAATTTCCCATCTGGCCGTCAGGCAGGCCGACGTTGAGGCCGGAGGCATTCAGCGAGGATGTCGGGTAACTTTCGGCTAGTTTATCGAGACACGGGGTTTGCGCTTGACATACGGCGTTGTTTTCACAACTTTTACTGATTCCCCAGCCATCAAGAATGATCAGCGCAACCGGTTTTTTCATGCACCTTCCCACTCTACTTGCTCGCCATGGTGAATGACCATTTTGTCCAGCGCAAGCGGGCGGGCTTCCTGAATGACCTTGCGGTCGACCAGGCTGGTCGTATTCCACTCACCGCAGGCAGGACAACGGCTGTTCCACTCGGGAGTGATGTGTTGACACTTTTCGCAGACGAAGTTGAGGTGCAGACGCTTGGAGATGCCCAGAGCCTTCTGGTATTCGTTAATCGCCTGTTCCGATTCGTTGCAGCGGCGGTAGGTCTCCGCCAGAAGCAGGTGGACCTGGGAGGACTCAACGCCTGAGCTTTCCACTGCCTGTAGTTGCTCTTTGGCCTCATCAACCATTTCCAGACGCAGGCAGAGTTTGCCGTAGAAGAGCCGGAACACCAGGTCGTCACCTTGTTCGATGACCAGGCCGCGGAAGAAGTTGAGCAATGAAGAGGGGTCTTCGCGCTCCATGAAATAATCCTCGAGGCGTTCAAGGAAAACGCCTTTACCGAGTTTCTTATAACCTTCTTGCCAGGTTTTAACGGCGTCATCTCCTTGGCCCATGGCGGCATAGGCGTCGCCGAGTGTGACTTGTGCCGGAGTAAAATCAGCCTTCTGGCGCAGAATGTCTTTCAGTTCGGATTTGGCCTCTTTGGCAGAGCCGTCGCTGATTTTCTGACGGGCCACTTCGTAGCAAAGAAAGAGAAGCATTTCCTTCTCTTCGGCAACGCGGTTGGCACCAGGCCCGGCTTTGAGTACTTGTCGCTGACTCTCCAGAGCGTCCTGCCAACGGTTGTGTTTGATGTAGAGGTCCCGCAAACTGCGCAACGCTTTACGGTTGTCTTTTTCCAATACAAGCAGTCCCTGATAAGACGCTATGGCGTCCTCATCTTGACCCGTCTCTTCTTGGATAGCAGCGGTCTTGAAAAGAACTTCCATGCTTTTTGGATCAATCTCGCCGGCCTTGCTCAGCCGTTCCAGCCCTTCTGTGTGATTGCCTTCCTGATTGGCAAGGCTGGCCAGAGCGATCAGAGTATCAACCCGCTTGGGGTCACGGTCGAGTGCCTTGTTGAGCAAAACCCTGGCTTTTTTCAGATCACCGGACAGGAGTCGGCCGACACCCTCGCGATAGATGGCGCTGATTTCACGTTGTTTTTTCTCGGAACGATCCCGTCCCCAACGTTTCATCCATTGGCTTACAGTGCTGTAGACATGGGCGCCGAAGCCAAGGGTCAGGCCGGCAATAACACAGAAGACCACAATCATTGCCGCCGGATAAGTCAAGCTTTGCTCAGGCAGATAAAAGACCGTGATCATATGGGGGTTGAGCCCCCAGAAATAGAGGAAAAAGAGTACAAAGAAGATAAACAGTAATATCACGGCCATAAATGTCATTATTTCCTCCCGGAAGGACAGGGGATTGCTATTCCCCAAATTTCTCAATGTCGGTTTTGCACTCTATACAATAACGCGAAAAAGGTCGAACTTCCATACGGCGTGGTGAAATTTCCTCGCCACAGCCCATGCAGATGCCGTATTCCCCTTTTTCTATCTGATCCAGAGCCACGTCAATGTCGTGTATGCGCTGACGCTGGGTTTCGCTAACGTTAAACAGCACGTCGCGGCTGTAGGCCGCAGAGGACATGTCGCCGATGTCAGGCACGCCATCCTGTCCTATCTCGCGGCAGGTCTCATAAGAACTGCTAACTTCCTGCAGCAGCCCCCGGCGCTCCTTAAGCAACTGCTCCTTGATCAGGTCAAACCCTTCACTCATGCTGCTCTCCTTTGTACCTTTAAAAATTATTCTAAAATATACCTGAACATTTAACCATAAAAGAGGGGTTCTAGGCGATGAAAAAAATCATCCTGAAAGGACTGATATATGATTTCAAACGTCCGGATTTTCGCTTCGGCCAAATGAGTTCGGGAGGCTCCTGGTCAATGGTGATAGGGCTCATTGCGGATGATCGTACAGCATCGGTAGAGTTGCTCAAGCAGAAGCAGTCTTGCCATCTGGTGAGTCAGAGTCATGTCCGACATGGATAGTACCAGATCTGCCCGTTTCCGCAATCTTTCGCTCAGGCCGTAGGGGCCGCCGATCAGCAGGGTCCATTCCGGTATGCTCCGTACCATATGATCGTTCATAAGGTCGGCCAGTTTCTCAGAGCTTAAACTTTTGCCGCGTTGGTCCAGGGCGATAACAAAAGTTCCGGCTGGAATGCGTTGCTCAAGGTTCTCCCCCTCTGTCGTTATGATGCGTTGCAGGTCTTGCTTGCGGCCGGTTTTATGCTCCTTGATTTCAGTGACAGAGATGGGCAGGTAGCGTTTGAGACGCTTGGAAAACTCTGCGCAACCCTGGTTCAGATAAGGCAGGGTCAGGCGGCCAACGCAGAGTAGATTCAATCTCATGAGGTGGTCTGGGCAGTTTCCGGAGTGTCCTCTTGCACTGACACCTCTTCGGCGTCGCACCAGAGACCATCCAGATCGTAAAAGAGCCGGACCGGTTCGTGAAAGACATGAACCATGACATCGCCGTAGTCGATTAATACCCAGCGGCCTTCGTTGAGCCCTTCGATGCCGATCGGCATGGTGTCGTGCTCTTTTTTCAAGCCAAGGTGAACCGACTCGGCTGCGGCTTTGACCTGGCGGTCGGAACTGCCGGAGGCAAGCACGAGGAAGTCGGTTAATGATGAAATCTTACGGACGTCGAGAATGCGGACGTTAAAGGCTTTTTTGTCGAGGACAAAGGCGGCGCATTTTTGCGCCCGGTCTTTTGAAAGCAAATTATTGACTCCTTAAAACTGCTGTTTTTTATAGAGACCGTGCTCTTCAATGTAATCAGCGACGACAGGAGGAACCAGATGACGGACTGATTGTTCATCCGCCAGCATATCCCGAATCTGTGTCGAAGAAATATCCAGGTGAGTATCTTTTAAAAAAATCAAGTAGTTGCCTGATTTATGCTGGATTTTTCCTGTCGCTATATCGTAGCAGAAGTCCTCACGGATCGCAACGGGAAGGGGCGCGAGCGGGTCGCTCATCGGCACACCGGGTCGAGTTGTCACCACACCGGGTCGGGTCATCACTACAAGGTGGCTAAGGCTGAAGAGTTTGGAAAAATCCTTCCAGGAGGCGATGTCACGATATGAGTCAAGGCCGATGATGAAATAGCGTTCCCCTTGCGGATCTTCTCGGCGCAGGATCTCGAGAGTGTCGACGGAAAAGCTTTTTCCGCTACGCCGGATTTCCATATCTGAGACCTGAAAGTCGGAGAAGCCCCGAATCGCTGCTTCGACCATCGCCAGTCGATGCGCGAAGGGAACCTGTCCTGCAACATCCTTGTGTGGCGGTTCGGCCGCCGGGATGAAAAGCAGTCTGTCGAGTCCGCACGCTTGTTGTACCTCTTCGGCAATGCGCAGATGAGCAAGGTGAATCGGATTGAATGTGCCACCCAGGATGCCGGTTTTCATGTCTTTCTCAGTTTAACCACTGATTCAGGTTTAAGTGCGAATCTGGCCGTTGCCAAGGACGATGAATTTGCGAGTGGTCAGATCTTCCAGGCCCATGGGCCCGAACGAGTGCAGCTTGGTGGTGGAAATGCCGATTTCTGCACCGAGGCCAAACTGGTTGCCATCAGAAAAACGTGACGAGGCATTGACCATGACGACGCTTGAATTGATCTCGCGCAGAAAGCGTTGTGAGTTCTCGAAGTCGCGGGTGACGATGACTTCAGTGTGCAGCGATCCGTACTTGCGGATGTGCTCTACAGCCTCATCTAGATTTTCGACGACTCGTACAGCAAGGATTAAGTCGAGATATTCGGCGTGCCAGTCGTCTTCCGTTGCCGGCAGGACGGCAGGAGCGAATTCACGGGTGGTTTCGCATCCGCGTAGTTCCACACCCTGTGCACGCATCGCCGCGGCAATGCGCGGGACAAAGGTCTCTGCGATGTCCTGATGAATAAGCAGGGTCTCCATAGCGTTGCAGACTCCCGGGCGCTGGACCTTGGCGTTGATGCAGATTTTTTCCGCTTGCTCGTAGTCGGCACTGGCATCGACAAAGGTGTGGCAAACGCCCTTGTAATGCTTGATGACTGGAATCCGCGAATGTTCGCTCACAAAACGGATCAGGCTTTCGCCGCCGCGCGGGATGATCAGGTCGATCTCCTCTTCCAGCTTGAGTAATTCGAGAACAGCATCCCGATCAGTGGTTTCAATGACCTGCAGGGCAGCAGCAGGGAGTTGCATCCGTTCCAATATGTCTTTCAGAACTTTACCTATGGCCAGGTTGGAGTGAATCGCCTCTCTACCTCCGCGCAGAATCACGGCGTTGCCACTCTTCAAGCAAAGCCCGGCCGCATCAGCGGTAACGTTGGGACGCGATTCATAAACGATGCCGATAACGCCTAGCGGTACCCGCATGCGGCCGATCTGCAGATCGTTGGGGCGTCGCCACATGCCGGTGATCTCGCCGACGGGGTCCGGTAGTTCGGCTACTTCGCGCAAACCCTCAGCCATACTCCTGATGCGCTGAGAATCGAGTGCCAGGCGATCGACCATGGCTGGGGCGAGACCGCTTTCACGGGCAGCGGCAAGGTCATTCTCGTTCGCCTCAATCAGCTCTTCTGTATGATCCAGAAGGCTTTGAGCCATGCGTTGCAGTAGCTCGTTCTTGACTGCAGAAGAGAGGCTGGCCAGAGTCTGCGATGCTGCTTTGGCATCCTGTGCGACTTTCAGCATCTGTTCAGCTAGGTTCATCTTTTCGCTCCTTCACATCGCTAATGACGGGCCCCTGGAATATCCACGAATTCAGGCCTCAGGTGTTGATAACCATGTTGTCACGATGAACAACCTCGTCACCATACTGGTAGCCGAGAATTGATTCGATTTCCTTGGTCTTTTTACCGATGATAAGATTTAGCTCTGACGAATTGTAGTTGGTCACGCCCTTCGCGAATTCATCACCATTGAGATTACAAAGGCGCACGGCGTCGCCACGTTCAAAGCTGCCGTTAAGTTGATAAATCCC
>JAUWTX010000058.1 GCA_030614505.1 Desulfuromonadales bacterium | reverse complement strand
GAAATGATGCGGAAATGCTTTTCTACCAGGTAATCAGGGTTCCGCTTTATTTTAGGTAATTTGTCTTCTCTGAGTATCGTCGGAGGCACAGTCCAGTAAGGGGCAAATTCCAGATAAGTCATACGTGCTGAAAAAACCGGTGTCTTGCGATATTGCGTACCGACTATCACCGGCATCTGCATGACAATTTCACCATTCTCAATAACCTCAAGATAAAAACCTGCAACATTCACCCTGATGTGCCGTTTACCGAAACTTTTCGGCATCCAGCGCCAGCGCTCGAGATTCAGCTCTATCTGACGGATCCGTTCCTCTACCGAAACATTCAATGTCTCGAAAGTTTTCGACCCTATGACACCATCATCCACCAGACCATGCCTGGCCTGAAAAATGCGCATCGCTTCACGAGTCTCTTGATCATAAACAGAGGTTGTTGTAACGACTCTCTCAAGGTCGCCTGTTTTCAGCAAGAGAGCCTTTATCAGGAGCACCCGTTCGTCACTGTCGCCCGGCCTGATTGTCGGCCCGGGCAAGATCTCAGGCCAGCCACCATGAGCAGAAATTGCCTGGTATCTACTGAGCGTGTTAATGAGCTGCCGGTACTCTTCATGGGGGGGGATCAGGCCATCAATCACTTGTGGCATTCGGTGTTTCTCTATTGCATATTCCAGAAGTTTGATCAAATCAGCCTTACGGCGCCTGGATCGCCAGTCTACATGGGCCAGAGCCGGGTCGACCTGGCCTTCCACCATGTGTGTGGCAAAGGTCAAAAATGCTTGTGAAAATATGAGGTCGAGGAGGGCTCGATTATCAGGTGCAAGAGGTAGGTTGTGCTGCGCAAAATCCATTTGGATGTGAACCAGTCCCTCCAGTTCCGCCAGCAGATAATCATTACTACAAAGACCGTGCATACCCGCGTTACGGAGGTTTTCCAGCAATATTTGCGCTTCCGACTTCAACTGCCAGCCATCAATCCAGATCGGTAGAAACTCTCTCTGTTGATAAAGGTTGAATATTTGTTCGTGTGAAAGCAGGTGGGAGACACCGACCGATGGTGCCGATAAGGAGACACGACTCTCCAGCAGAACCTCAATGCTTTCGCTGGTTTCCTTATCAAGCAACGCAATGACACTGGACACCTGGCCAGCATATGCCGGGAGCACCCAGAGGAAAAGAATAACTATTGTCGTTTTCAGCACATTCACAATGATTTTGTGACCTTGCATCAATAGGGTCCCAACGTTATGATAGGCGGGTAGATCAATTTAAACATATAATAACATATTTCAGGACACTAGGTTTGCAGGTGTCTGGTGGATCCTCAACCAAAGACCAACATGCCCTATCACCTTAAAACACGCATAGCGATTACCGTTTCCCTGCTGACTCTGGGCTTTCTGGTCCTGCTCAGCGGTCTGACTCTCGCCTATTTTGAAAAGAAATTCAAAGCAGCGACCTTTTCGCATTTTGCCGACAGCCTTTCGATCACCGCCGACGGATTATCCATCAAGATTGAACAGGCTCTGCACACGCTGGAAGTAATCAAGGAGGCAATGCCGGACGACATTCTGGATAATCCAAAAAAAATGCAGGTCTTCCTGGATGAACAGAACACGGACCTGCTGAAGTTTGATAATGGCATCGCTCTCTTCAGCCCTGGTGGCCGCCTGCTCGCAGTCAACCCCTGGCAGGAGGATATCATCGACCTGGACTTCTCCTTTCGCGATTACATCAAGATTCCTCTGCAGACGCGACTGCCTTACATCTCAGCACCCCTTAAGTCTCGCCAGAAGCATCATCATCCAATCATCATGCTGATGGAACCGATTATCAATGAAGATAATGAGGTTGTGGCAATTCTCGGTGGCAGTTTTGATCTGTATGGCAATAATTTACTGCAGAAGTTGATCAACAGTAATGTCGGCAAAGAAGGTTATTACCTGATGATCGACCAGCAGGAAACGATGGTTATTCACCCGAACAGGGAAAATATTCTGCGTTCAGCTGATAATTTCTTCCCCCGGGAGCAAATCGTAGAATTTCTCATGACCAGTCGTGGCCCCGTCCCCAGGCAGACAATAAACAACCAGGAGATGATTGGGTTTTTCCAGCATGTCACGCCTCTCAACTGGACACTGGTTGCACTTTCGCCCTTGGAAGAAAATTACCAGCCAATCCGGCAGGCTCGAACTTACCTCATTTTAGCACTCGCAATTCTTTCTGTTCTGACGGTTCTGGTGGTGCGGTTTCTCAGCAATCGGCTGACCTCACCCTTGATTGACCTGACCGAAAAAGTCCGTCTTCAGACCAGCCAGGAGGATGCATCCCTGGACCTCGAAACCGGTGAATATGAGGAACTGGGAGACTTGGCCAATTCCATCCAGCTCCTGATGACGGATGTTTCAACCAAGCGTAAGGCCCTGCAACAATCTTTACAAGAGACCCAGACGGCAAAGGAGCAAGTCGATAATATTCTCCACAGTACTGCCGACGGTCTGATTGTCACCGACAGTCGCAATCGTGTCACCCATATCAATCAAATCGCAGAAGACATGCTTGGTGTTACCGACGAAGATGTCTGCGGCCATTCATTTACAAAACTCTTTGTCGATAGTAAGTTGCGAAAGCAGGCAAAAACGTTTCTGAATGAAACCGACCAGGAATCCAACAAGTTTGATTTCAGACTTAATCTCTCAGACACTCAGTTCCCACGGATTATCCAGGCCCGTTCCTCGATACTGCGTACAGAAGCTGGCAAACGGTCCGGCGTCGTCACCCTGCTGCATGATGTCTCCCGTGAACGAGAGCTCGATCAGATCAAGAGTGAGTTCATCTCTACTGCAGCCCATGAAATGCGCACACCAATGTCTGTGATCATGGGCTACATCGAGTTATTGAGGGACGAAAGTCAATTCGGGAATTTCACTGCTGAAAAGCAACAGAAGTTTCTTGGTGCAGCCTATCGCAAATGCAAAGCCTTGTCTCAAATTGTTGATGACCTTTTCGACACGAGCCGCATGGAATCCGGTCTTCCTTTGCCAATTGACAAAAGGGAATGCGACCTGAATAAAGTGCTATACACTGTTGTTGATCACTTTCAGAGGCACACCGGCAAGCACTGTTTCAGAATGGACCTTGACGGGCAAGCTATGGTTCTTGCAGACAGCAACAAGATGACTCAGGTCTTTGAGAACCTGATCAGCAATGCCATTAAATATTCACCAGACGGTGGAGAGGTCAAGATAAGATCTGTGTTGAATAATGATCATTTACAAATCGACATAGATGATCAGGGCATCGGGATGTCGGCAGAAGAGTGTGCGCGTATCTTCGACAAATTTTACCGGGCCGACAATGCCAAGACAACCGTCACCGGCCTCGGCCTGGGCATGAGTATTGTCAAAGCCATCGTCGAGGGACATGAGGGTCGCATCTGGGTAAAAAGCACGCAAGGGAAAGGCACCTGCGTCTCACTGGAAATCCCATGCAAACCTTGCCCTGACCATTCCGAAACATAATCAGAATCATGCTATCGGTAGAAACCTTTTCCGCTTTTTTTCTTGCCTCTGCATTGCTGGCTATCGCTCCAGGTCCTGACAATGTCTTTGTTCTGACACAATCCGCCCTACACGGCAAATTGTCCGGCCTGGTTGTCATGTCCGGTTTGTGCACCGGCCTGCTCGTCCATACCGGAGCCGTTGCTTTTGGTGTCGCGGTCATCTTCCAGGCTTCGGCTCTTGCTTTTACACTTCTGAAAGTCATTGGCGCAGGCTACCTGCTCTATCTGGCCTGGCAGATCTTTCGTGCCACGCCGGAGCGGATTCGCATGAATGGCAATCAGCAAAGGGATCTGGGGACGCTCTATCGACGTGGTATTATCATGAACGTCACCAACCCGAAGGTATCTATTTTCTTTTTGGCTTTTCTGCCGCAGTTTGCTGACCCGGAACGTGGTTCCATAAGCCTGCAGATGGTTGCCCTCGGCGGCATATTCATTGTGGCAACGATTCTGGTTTTCGGTGTTGTTGCTCTGATCGGCGGAACCCTGGGAGACTGGCTCAATCGCTCAGAGCGCGCACAAAGAGGCATGAACTGGGTGGCCGGAACCGTGTTTGTTGGTCTCGCGTTAAAGCTGGTGACTGCTGAGAAATAAGATGACTCTACAAGCAACTGTCAAATCGATCGGTCATATCGTCACACCCTACAAAACGCTTGATGAATGCCCAAGGAACATCAATCCAGAGGGTCCACTCTGCAAACTTATCCTGAAAGATGATTTGCGCGATGGACTATTGGGTTTGAATGTGGGGCAACGAATTCTGGTCCTCTACTGGTTTGAACAGGTTGACCGAACCATACTCCGCCAGCATTCACGACCTACCGGTGAACTTGCCGGGATCTTTGCCTTGCGCACGCCTAATCGCTGTAATCCGATCGGCGCAGCAGTCCTGACAATTGAACAGATCCATGACGGTGTCATCTCTGTACGAGGGCTCGACTGCCTCAACGGTACTCCATTACTTGATATCAAACCTGCCATGTCGGGCGAATAATAACCTGAATCAATAATAAATTTCAAAACTCTGATCGAGGCTCAGTATGAACTGGAAAGACTTCTTTGACCGGCTTGGCATGAACGGCACACGCTGGCAGTGGCGCATGATGAAATGGGAGCGCAGTCTGCGTGGAATTCTGCAAGGCAACTCTTCTGGTGGCAACTGGTCGGCCGCCAAGGTTCTTATCGCCATCAACCTCTTGCTCTTCGGTCTCATGGTCGTTCAGGGGATCGGTGGCGGGCTGGGCCTGTCAACCCTGCTCAAACCCGACAGCTACCTTATGGTTCATTCCGGCGCCCAGTACTGGCCGCTGGTTTTTGCCGAAGGTGAATGGTGGCGCTGCATTACTTATGCGTTTGCACATGGCGGACTCATCCACCTTGGTTTCAACATGATGGTCCTCTACCAGATCGGTCCCATGATAGAGGAGGAAATCGGCACGATCCGCTTCGTTACACTCTATATATTGACGGCTCTCACAGCCACAATTGCCGGCCTTGCTTGGCAGAGTCTTTACGTCAAGCAATGGATTATTGTGGTCGGTGCTTCAGGTTCTATCTTCGGCCTGATCGGCTTTGCTATCTCCTACTTCCACCGCGTTGGTGGCACCATGGCCCACAATTATCGTAATTTCATGCTGAAATGGGCGGCAATCGCCTTCGTCTTCGGCTTGCTGGTCGGTGCCGATAACGCTGGGCACCTCGGCGGGGCCATTGGCGGCGTCCTGTTCGGTCTGGTGTTACCGCTAGGTATTCGTGGCCGACAAACTATGCGCTTCTTCTTCAACGGTCTGGGCGCTATCTGTATCTTGTTGACAGCTGTTAGTTTGTTGATGATGATTGGGAGCTGGATTTTTTAGGGTTCGTGGTTTGTGGATAAAGTCACAACATAATCTCTGGAATAAGTATGGCTAAAGACAAAATTCCTATGACACCTGCGATCCGTCTGCTCAAACAGGCCATGGTTGATTTTACCCCACACCTGTATTCTTATGAGGAGCGCGGCGGGACGACCGTTTCTGCCAGGGAACTCGGTGTCAATGAACACCAGATCATCAAAACCCTGGTGATGGAAAACGAGCAAGGCAAACCACTGATTATTTTGATGCATGGCGACCTGGAAGTTTCAACCAAGGAACTCGCCAGAACCATTGGTGTCAAAACTATTACCCCCTGTAATCCGGACGTAGCACTCAAACATACCGGTTACCAGATCGGCGGCACCTCTCCCTTTGCGACCCGCAAAGAAACACCAGTCTACATGGAGGCCACGATTACCGCTCTGCCCCACATCTACCTTAATGGCGGCAAACGAGGGTTTCTGGTAGGACTGGCGCCGCAGGTTGTGGTTGATTTGTTGAAACCAGTGTTGGTGGGGGTTGGGATCAAAAAGTAGCGGGTGGCGAGTGGCGGGTAGCGCGAAAAAACGATTTTGATTTCCTCGCCACCCGCCACCCGCTACTCACCACGGATCTTCAGGAGAAAACGATGAACCTTCAGGACAGATTTGAAAAAGCAGCAGAAACAATCCGTTCCGCTAAAGCGATGGTGGTCTCTTCCGGCGCTGGAATGGGAGTCGATTCCGGTCTACCTGATTTCCGGGGGAATCAGGGTTTCTGGAACGCCTACCCGATGTACGAACACCTCGGCATAAGTTTCATTGACGCCGCTAACCCGGCTAACTTCGAAGGGGATCCAGCCTTTGGTTGGGGCTTCTATGGCCATAGAACCAATCTCTATCGGGACACGGAACCTCATCGCGGCTTCCAGATGTTGCAGGACTGGGCTGCTGAATTCGGTCAGGACAGTTTCGTGGCCACGTCAAATGTTGACGGCCAGTTCCAGAAGGCCGGTTACCGGGAAGATCAGATTCTCGAAGTACACGGATCGATTCACCACCTGCAATGTCTCTCCCCCTGCAGCAACGCCATCTGGGACAATGACGAAACGATCCCCGTCGACTTTGACAACATGCGTGCGCAGCAGGTCCCCCAGTGTCGTCACTGCAATCGCCCTGCCCGCCCAAACATACTGATGTTCGGTGACTACTCCTGGCTTCCCGATCGCACCCGGGGCCAGGAGATGCGTTTCGACAGCTTCCTTGCCCAGCATCAACATGAATCGATAACGGTTATTGAGATGGGCGCAGGCACAGCGATCCCAACTATCCGCTACATGAGTGAACGGATCGGTCATCGAAACAACGCCACGGTGATCCGCATTAACCCCAGAGAAGCACATATCTCCGGAGGGCATATTGCGCTGCCTTGCGGAGCGGTTGAAGGGCTTGAAGGAATTGAAAGCTTTCTGTATCCTTAATGCAAGAACATTAATTACAGTCTTAAAACAAACTCTGAAGTCACTCATACACGCAGAAAATTCATGCATTTTTTGCACGCTACTCCGCAGGATATTGTCGCCAGTCTATCCTTCCCGTCAGTATGAAAT
The DNA here is from genome assembly GCA_030614505.1 of Desulfuromonadales bacterium. Taxonomy (GTDB): domain Bacteria; phylum Desulfobacterota; class Desulfuromonadia; order Desulfuromonadales; family BM103; genus M0040. The sequence goes on along the minus strand of JAUWTX010000058.1, from coordinate 2,349 downwards.
CGCAAGAGATTATCAATCACACAAGATAACTATCTGACAAAACAGGTCTTTTTACCTTGTCGCACATGGCATCAGCAACATGACATGTGTTTTTTGCGATCGGAACAACTCTTGCTTTATAATTGATTGAACTAAAGAAGACTCTTTCATAGAGGATATAATTCCAGTTACCAGGAATTTTCTGCAAGGAGGGTATCATGGAAAAGATGTATATCGATATCACCGACCTGCAAACCCTGATCTTCGAACGCCGACAGATTATCGCCCTGCTTGATAACGCTGAACTCTGGCGGCAAATCCCCTTATCTCAGCGCTTCGACATTGTTGAGTCTAGCGAATTCATTACTTTGATGGGCGAATCATTCACCGAACACGCCCGTCGTATGCTCGAGAACGAAATAGAAGCCATGGTGGCCACCATTCATTAAAAAAAGTGGGGCAGTCACCTTCTTACAAGAAGAGAACTGCCCCACATTTAAAAAACTGAGAACTGATTCATGCTATGTGTCAGTTTACTTTAGTCTTCCCTACCTGTCTCTTAATTTCGACAAAAGCCTCAACAACTCCAGGTAAAGCCAAGCCAGCGTCAGCACCAGCCCAAAAGCTGCGTACCACTCCATGTAGCGTGGTGCCACACCGTCGCCACGCTCAATAAAGTCAAAATCGAGGACAAGATTAAGGGCCGCAATAACGACAACAAACAGGCTGAACAGAATCCCCATCGGTCCCGAGTCATGAATCAAGGGCATATGCCAACCAAACATACCACCAATAATACTGACCAGGTACACCAGGGCAATACCGCCTGTCGCAGCGACAACACCCAGCTTGAAATTCTCAGTTGCCCGAATCAGGCGGGACTTGTAAGCAAACAACAGGGCAAAAAGCGTTCCAAACGTCAATCCTACAGCCTGGATGACGATCCCCGGAAAACGTACTTCGAAAAAGGCAGAAATACCACCTAGGGCGAGTCCCTCCAGAACGGCATAGATCGGTGCTGTTTTCGGAGCCCAGTTCGCCTTGAAAATGGTAATCATGGCGAAGATAAAGGCACCGATAAAGCCACCTATCATCCACGGCTGAACTGCTGCGGAGCCCTGGTTATAAAAAAGATTCCAGGAATAACTGGCGCCGATAACGACCAGCGCCAGCAGGGCAATGGTCTTGTTCACAGCCCCCTGCAAGGTCATTGTCTCGGTACCCGAAATCGCCTGGGTGAAAAGACTTTCTTTCATCATTGGGTTGGATGTACGCATTGTTAATTCCTTGAGCCTTACTCGCCTGTTTGCAGGCTATTAGTATTGTTTCCTGTTATTGGCACATAATAAAAAAGCCGGGAAAACTCCCGGCTTTTTTATCAGCATGGATGAACGTTGCTACTACCAACGACTTTCGGTTTTTGATAACGTTTCATGTTTTCCTCCTGTTTAAACGGCTGACTTAATTTTAAAGTAAAAGCATTTTTCCTACAAGCCCAATTCGCTTGCTATCCCTTGCATCGCCAGTAGAGAGATATCACAGAATTCTTCAAGTGGGATGCCAGCAACTTCGCATTCGCGAATAATGTCGCGATTGGCTCCAGCAGCGAACGCTTTCGCTTTGAAGCGTTTGCGAACCGACTTCGGTTTGACACTGGCCAGCTTTTTATCAGGGTAAACCAAGGCTGTAGCGACAATCAGACCGGTAATCGTCTCGCCTGCGGCAAGCAAATGCTGGAATTGTGTACTCCGTTGCTCACCGGGATGGGCCTGCTCGTTATGCAGACGAATTGCTTCGACAATATCCCCGGCAACACCCTTCTCGTGAAGAATCCGTGCCGTCTCCCGGGTATGTATATCAAGAGAGGTGTGCGTTTCAGCGTCCAGATCGTGCAGTAATCCCGCCAACCCCCACTTTTCGGAGTCCTCGCCAATTCGTTCAGCCAGAGCCTTCATAACAGCTTCGGCCGCCAGGCAATGATTGATCATGTTGGGATTCTCGATATGTTGCTTGACCAGAGTCAGTGCAGCATCGCGAGTTATTCCGTAGTTCATAAAATCAATTCTCAATTTTGACTGTTGAATTTTAAATTAATTAAGAATTAAGAATTCAAAATTCAAAATTTAAAATTCGGCGGCTAAGACTTAGCCTTTTTTATCGCCTCATAAGCTTCATTGATCTCGCGGAACTTCTCCTCAGCAAACTTGATGAAGTCCTCGGGCAAACCTTTGGAAATGATTTTGTCAGGATGATATTCACTGACCAGTTTACGATAGGCTTTCTTGACCGCACTCATATCTGCCCCATCCTCGAGTTCGAGCATGGCATAGTGATGAGACAGATCATTGACAAACTGGCGTTTCACGGTGT
>JAUWTX010000129.1 GCA_030614505.1 Desulfuromonadales bacterium | reverse complement strand
TTTTCGGACAGGACACTCCGCATCCCCTTCACGGTGTTGTCGGTCAAAAGATGCCCTGGAGGATAAGAATGCAGAACCAGTATTTGTTGAGTTTTTGCGTGAGCAGCGGACACCCCGGAAGGGCTGAGGCAGAGGAACAGCAGCGAGAAGACAGCAATGCTGATGTTGACAATAACCTTTGGCGGACTGGATCTCTTAGATAGGCACATTCAACAATCCTCGTAGTTGGCGACTGGAGCCTGCCAACCTGCAGGAGGCTGTTCTTCCTCCCGAGGGTTGTCGGACAACCTCCTCAAGGAACGTTATGATACATTAATATTACAGATTTCACCATGATTTAAGTCATTTATCAGACGCGTGGACTTTACGGTATTCGTTGATTGCCGCCTTGAGTGCTCCGGAAGCCAGGTTGGAACAGTGCATTTTTTCATCAGGAAGCCCGTCTAGAGCGTCCGCAATATCCTGGTCTGTGATTTGAAGGGCTTCCTCCAGGGTTTTCCCCATGGCCAGTTCACTGGCGATAGAAGACGTGGCTATTGCTGCACCGCAGCCAAATATTTTGTACTTGATATCCCTGATTTTATCCCCCTCGATCTTGAGGAAAAGCAGCAGGGCATCTCCACAATCAGGGTCACCAACTTTTACCAGCACAGTGGGTTCTTCCATAATGCCAACATTACGGGGATTGGAGAAATGATCCATCACTTTATCAGAGTACATAGATTATCCCTCTCCAATGACCAACGCATGACAGTTGACGATAGCATTGACCATTTTTTTGCGACCACTGGTGACCAGTCGCTGAATAGTCCCGCGGGAGACACCCATCTTCAGACCCGCCTGCTCCTGAGTCAAACCCTGTCCATCACAGAGATGGAGGGCTTCCATTTCATCTAGAAACAGGGTCACGCTGATCAGATCCTTCATTGGGATCGAAGTCGGCTTAAAAACTCTGCCGGCAGGATGCTCATGACAACAATTTCGCGGCTTTTTTGGTCGTGGCGACATAAATCATCCTTGAAAGCACAAGTTGCCTGCTGTACAGGCAACTTGTGGCAAAACCGACGGATTCTTGTTTCTAAAAAAACATTCTCCGGGAGGAATCTTAACGGGCGACACTATCTGCCACAAAATCCTTTGGTGTCTCCTCAGCAGATGGACCGAAGATTTTTGGAACGATTTTTATATACAAGGCAGCACTCTGTATCTGAATGACATAGGCCAGGGCTATCAACAGGGCAATTGTCGAACCCTCTTTGCCAAAGGCCGTCATGGCGATGGCCAAGGCAATTGACAGATCCCGCATGACAACACCATAAACCATTGCAATAGCATCTTCTCGGCTGAACATAAATTTGCCAATCAGGGTCAACAGGATATAGGAAATCAGGTAAAAAATCACCAGTGGGACCAGAATTTTCACGATATCTTCCGGATGAGCAATGATCCCCTTGGCTTTCAGGGAGATTGCAACAAAAGCGATCATGACAACACCAAGGGCTGAAAATGGTGGAAATTTCGGCTTGAGTCTTTTCTCCCAGTCGGCGTCACCATACCTTTTGCGCAAGAACATCTGAGTGAAAATCCCGGCAAACAAAGGCACAAAGACAAAAATTGCGATCTGTTTAAACATATGCAACATATCAACTTCGACATTAGCACCCATGAACACCTTGGTGTAGATCGGCGCAGCCAGAGAACCGAGGACCAGGCCGAAAACCAGCATTTTCATCGCGGCTTCTTTGTTGCCTTTGGCAAATCCGGTCCAGGAAATTGTCATACCGGACGCAGGGAGGACACCGATAAGGAACAGCCCAACAGCCCAAAGACCAAATTTTTCTGAAGCTCCAGCAAAGAAGAACTTACCCAGGAAGAAGACCACAATCGGCACCATAATAAAATTGATGATTTGTGTGACCACTTGGAGCTTCATATCATGCCCCTTGAATATTGACCGGACATTAAGGGTGACCATCATCGGATAAATCATGACAAACGTGATCGGAATAATAAGGCTCCTCAGGTTGCTGGCATCAAAGAGGTAGCCATAGATAAGCCCCAGGCTCATTGAAATTGGAATGGCCCACACCAGATTCTGTTGTAAAATTATTAGTTTTTTAATCATTTTCTTACCCTGTTCAATGTAGTGAGCACCCGGAAATACCGGATGCTCACAGTAAAGTTTCCAGATTATTTCGCCGCTTCGATCATTTCTATAACTTCCTGAGAGCTTTTCAGCAGGGAATCAGGAAAGCCTTCATCATCGATCAGAGCTTCTATAGTTTCGCGGGTATAGTGCTGGAAACGGATTTGTGTGCTGTTGTCACGGCTGAAGGTCATGATGAACTTGGGAATAAACACTGCTCTTTCTGGGTTTTTCTCGAGGCTCGCGGCGGCCTTTTTTGGTTTGCATATCTGTATCATATGCAGGTCAAAGCCTTTTGCAACCTCGACACCATGCAGGCCAAAGGTGTGCACCATCTCCATTTTGTCCTCATTATGGATCCGAAACCCCCGTTTTTGGGCCTCCAGAAAAAGATCCTTGACGAAACGTTCGACTGGTTTGTCAGTTGTACTACGATAAGTCTGCATTGTCCTTACTCCTTAAAATCCGCAGCCAAATTCATGCCTGGCGCCCTTGCCTTGACCCAAGCCTGAATAAGGGTCTATGTCTTGGCTACGACCTTGTCCTTGTCCTTGACCTCGGCCTCGGCCTCGACCTTGCCCCTGACCTTGCCCAAGACCCTGACCTAGTCCACGGCCTTGACCTTGTCCACGGCCACGACCTTGACCTAGTCCACGCCCTTGACCACGAGCCCCGGCAAAACCGCGGCAAACAGCATTCAAAGACAACTCCGTGAGATTGCCTTCTGTGAGCAGCGACAGATTATCAGCGATGCTCCCAGCCTGAGCCTGAAAAATTTTAAAGCCAGCCTGATGCAGGCCAGCCAAGGCCCCTTGGCCGATCTCGCCAACCACGACGGCATCAACCGTCTTCCCGACAAGAGCTTTGAAAGGTTGACGCCCACCGCGACCACGTCCTTCATTGCGGTTGGCCTGCTCCTCGACCTCACCTGTTTTCGCATCGACCAGTAAAAACATTGGAGCCAAACCGAAGTGTTCAAAAATTTGACTTTCCAGGCCATCATTGCGCGTTACGGGGAAACAGATTGTCATTAGGTTTTCTCCTTATTAGTTGTGTGTATATGCACATTACAGCACAAACATTCAGAAAGCAATATATTTTTTCCGCATTGTGAATAGTCGTATTTGTCCAACGGACGCACATGGCTTGGCAATGTTGCACAGCTTCCCTGATGGGTTTTGAGTTTGACAAGATTTCAGGTGTGAGGTAGAAAAGTGCGAAGACTGAAACAAGTCAGACAGCTCCTATCCTGCCCTCTTTGAAAGGAAGTGACGATGAAAAGATTTACATTGCTGGCACTCGCCTTGTTGTTGATCCTGCCCCAGCTTTCCACAACAGCCGAGGCGAATGACAAGAAAATCAAGGCTGGCTTCATCTACGTCGGCCCGGTTGGCGATGCCGGCTGGACCTATGCCCACGACGAAGGACGCAAGGAGATGGAGACCCTCTCCTTCGTCGAACCCTCAACCTATATTGAATCCGTGCCGGAAGGAGCCGAATCTGCCCGGGTCATTACCGGCCTGGTCCGCAAAGGACACAACCTGGTGTTCACTACCAGCTTCGGTTACATGGATGCTACTCTCGATGTTGCCAGACGCAACAAGGACGTGGTCTTCATGCACTGCTCCGGCTACAAGACCGCCGAGAACGTCGGCAACTACTTCGGGCGCATGTATGAGCCGCGCTACCTGTCCGGCATCGTCGCCGGAAAAATGACCAAGGCCAATGTGATCGGCTACGTCGCCGCTTTCCCGATCCCGGAAGTCATCCGCGGCATCAACGCCTTCACCCTCGGCGCACGCAGCGTCAACCCTAAGGTGCAAGTCCGGGTTGTCTGGACCCAGACCTGGTTCGACCCGGGCATCGAGCGTGACGCCGCCGACAGTCTGCTCGATGTCGGTGCCGACGTCCTGGCCATGCACCAGGACGCACCGGCAACCCTGCAGGCAGCAGAAGCTCGCGGAGCTTATGTCATCGGCTATAACTCGGATATGCGCTCCTTTGCCCCCAATGCTTTTCTGACTGCCCCCGTCTGGAACTGGGGCCCGCTCTATACCAAGATTGCCCAGGAAGTCAAAGACGGCACATGGAAATCTGAGGCGATATGGGGGGGAATGCAGCAGGAACTGGTGCAACTGGCACCAATCAGCGACAAGGTCCCCGCCGACGTCAAGCAACTGGTCAAGGAGAAGACAGCAGCCATCAAAGCAGGCAAGCTGCACCCTTTTGCAGGACCGATCAAGGACCAGAATGGTGAGATCACGGTTGCGGCCGGAAGCACCCACAGTGATGGGGAGCTCCTCGGCATGAGCTACTTTGTCGAAGGTGTGCAGGGCACCATTCCCAAGTAGTTTCTGTCCGGAAAAGGGCGATTTCCAAATCAGAAACTTAAGTAAATCAACCTCTTCATGAACAGGGGCACGCGGTGAAATTGTGCCGTGTACCCCTGTTGGGTAGTGATGACCGACCTGCTGCAGATCAAGCATATCCGCAAGACATTCCCCGGGGTCGTCGCCCTTGACGATATATCTCTGTCCGTCGCTCCGGGTGAAATCCATACCTTGCTCGGTGAGAACGGTGCCGGTAAAAGCACCCTGATGAACGTGCTGACCGGCCTCTATCGCCCGGATTGCGGCGAGATCCTGTTTAATGGTTCGCCAGTCCAATTCAGCAGCCCCCGCGATTCCCTGGCTGTGGGAATCGGCATGGTCCATCAGCATTTCATGCTGGTCCCGGCTCACACTGTTTTCGAAAACATCCTGCTGGCACTCGACGGGGTTGCCAACCTCTTTTCGCGTAGAAAATACAAACAGAAAATCCAGCAGGTTCTCGACGAGTTCGAACTTGATCTCGACCTGGACGCCCCGGTCTGGCAACTCTCGATTGGCGCCCAACAGTGGATCGAACTGATCAAACTTCTGATCCGGGATTGTCGTTTGTTGATCCTCGATGAGCCAACGGCCGTATTGACCCCACAGGAAAGCGCACGGTTGTTTCAGGTTCTGACCAGACTCCGGGATCAAGGCAAAAGTATCCTCTTCATCTCCCACAAAATGCGTGAGGTGATGGAGCTTTCTGATCGGGTCACTGTCCTCAAAAAGGGGTGCAGTCTGATCACCTTGCCGAGAGGGGAGTATGACGAGAACCGACTGGCGTCATTGATGATCGGTGAGGACCAGATCCCCATGTGGATAAAGCCGGCCTGCAAATATGAAGAGCTTGCCCTTGAGATCAAGAACCTGTCGGTGCAGAATGATCGTGGCCTGGCTGATCTCGAGAATTTTAATATGAAACTCTACCAGGGCCAGGTTCTCGGTATCGCAGGTGTGGCCGGAAACGGCCAGAAAGCTCTCGCCGAGGTTCTCACCGGTCTCAAGGAAGCAACCAGCGGACGGATTCTTGCCGGCGACCGGGACATTACCAAAAGCACCGCAAAAAGTTCCTACATTGCCGGCATCGCCCATATCCCGGAAGACCGCAAAAGTATCGGCATTGCTCCTGATATGACAGTTGATGACAACTTGATCATGAAAAACTTCACCTCCAGCGCATTTCGTCGCTGGATCTTTCAGGATCGCACCGCCATCCGCAAAAACGCAACCGCCAAAATCGACCAGTTTGCCATCAAGGTCGGTCCGGACGGCAACCCGATCCGTTACCTGTCCGGCGGCAACATTCAGAAAGTCATCATCGCCCGCGAGCTATCGGAAAAACCCGCAGTTCTGGTCGCCCTTTACCCGACCCGCGGTCTCGATATCGGCAGCGCCGAATACGTTCACAAGGTCGTCATCGACGGCGCCAACCAGGGCATGAGTACCATTCTGATTTCAGAAGATCTCGATGAATTACTCAAGCTCTCCGATCAGATTGTCGTCATGTTCCGCGGCCACCTGGTCGGTTGTGTCGACCCGCAGACCACCAGCCGTGAAGAGATCGGTCTCCTGATGAGCGGCGAGGTGCAAACGTGAGACTGGTTTCGGAAAAACGCGAGCTGTCCTCTCGCCTGTTCCGCTTCAGCGCGCCGATCATCTCGATTATCGTGGCCCTGTTCGTGGCCGGTTTTCTGCTGCTCGCAGCCGGTGTCAACCCGCTGCAAGCCTATATCGAAATCTTCAAGGAATCGTTGGGCTCGACTTACGGTCTCTCGGAAACCCTGGTCAAAACGACACCGTTGATCTTCGCCAGCCTCGGGGTTTCCCTTGCCTTTCGTATGCAGATCTGGAATATCGGCGCCGAGGGCCAGATTTATATGGGTGCCTGCGGAGCCACCGGGGTGGCTCTTTTCTCCGGCATTGAGAGCCACGCCCTGATGAT
>JAUWTX010000053.1 GCA_030614505.1 Desulfuromonadales bacterium | reverse complement strand
TTTCCCGTTATATAACGCATCTGCGTGGCGTCCAGCCGATGCTCACCGGCCACGACCTCGAAAAGCTCGGAATTGTCCACGGACCGATATACCGAACTATCCTTGACAGCCTTCTGTATGCGCGTCTTGATGGGCGGGTGACGACATTGGAGGAGGAAAGGGAACTGGTGCAACGTAAATATATGGAGAACCAGTGATTGGGGGCTGGAGACTGGGGGCTGGGGGCTGGAGACTGATAACCATCTCCTGTAAATAATGATTTTAAGCGTGGCTTTAGCGCGGCGCATCTGCTAAAAATTATCCATCTTATTTCTTGACTGGTAGAGCTCTTCTTTATGGAACATTTACTTCTTAAAGTTTCAATCATGTTGGTCCCGGCATTGCTGGCGGTTACCCTGCATGAAGTCGCACATGGCTATATTGCTGAAAAGTTTGGGGATCCGACTGCTCGACTGCTGGGACGGCTGACACTGAACCCCCTCAAGCATCTTGACCCGATCGGCACCATTGCACTGCTGGTTTTCGGTTTCGGCTGGGCGCGCCCGGTGCCGGTCAACGCAAACAACCTGCGCAATGCGAAAAAAGATATGATCTGGGTTGCTCTGGCCGGGCCCACGGCGAACCTGCTGCTGGCCCTCTTCTGTGCCCTGTTGTTGCGAGTTGTCGTGTATATCGCCGCAACGTTTCCGGAAGGGAGCCAGATGCTGACCATGATCGAACCAATTGGCTTGATGGCGGCATTCGGCCTCTATATCAATGTCATCCTCTGTCTCTTCAATCTGATGCCGATTCCACCCCTCGATGGCGGCAGGGTCCTTGTGGGAGTTTTACCGGAGCGTCAATCGCAGATGCTGCGTAAAGTTGAGCCCTTCGGTATGTTGGTGATCCTCTTTCTCGTCTTCGGAACATCAATCTGGAGGACGACCTTCGGTCCGGCTGTTCACCATGTGGTGGGCATGATGGCCGGGTCGCATATGAATATAGTCGAGCAGACCATGCGCCTGCTTTTCTATCGGTGATTACTGATACCTGAGGGCTAAGTTAAGGATATGGGCGACTACGCCATCCAGTTGGAAAATTTCGAAGGGCCTCTCGATCTGCTGTTGCATCTCATCAAGAAGAATGAGATGGATATTTATGATATCCCCATGACAGCGATTACCGAGCAGTACCTGTCCATCCTGGATGCCATGAAAACCATCAATCTTGATGTGGCCGGAGAGTTTCTGTTGATGGCGGCGACTTTGCTGCATATCAAGTCGAAGCTGCTGTTACCCAAGATTGTCGAGGAAGAGCTGGAAGAAGAGGAAGATGATCCTCGTGCCGAGCTGGTCCGGCGTCTTCTCGAATATCAGAAATACAAGGAAGTCTCCCAGACCCTTGACAGCCGACCTCAGTTAAATCGTGAAATTTTTGCCCGAGTTGCCCCGGAACCTGAGGTTCTGGAGGATGCCGAAGCGGGTTTTGTTGCCGTTGGCCTCTTTGACCTGCTGGAAGCTTTACAGGAGGTTTTCAAGGAAAGCCAGGAGCAGCATGTTCATGAGATCGACCTGGAACAACTCTCCGTTACAGATCGGATCAACGCTATCCTTTCCATGCTGCAGGGGAAGGAAAGTATAGCTTTTGTTGATCTGTTCAGTGGTGGTATCAAACGTAATGAAATGATTGTGACTTTCCTGGCGCTGCTGGAACTGGTGAAGTTGCGCATGGTGCGTATCATGCAAAATACCCGCTATGGAACCATCTGGCTCTTCCCCGCAGTAGCTCTTGACGAAACCGATAGCCTGGACGTTGATGATGACACCCCGGGCCCGGATGTTGGAGATGACACCCTTGGATATAATTGAACTGTCGCCCATTGTCGAGGCCTTGATCTTTGCTGCCGACGGTCCGATCAAGGTAGAGCGCATGGCAGAGGCCCTGGATACAACCCCGGAAGAGGTCATGTCGGCGATCGAGGCGTTAGAGGTGGATTACGCCGAGCGTCCACGCGGGTTTTTCCTGCAGGAAGTTGCTGGCGGGTATCAACTGAGAACTTGTCCGGAGTACGCCGACTATCTCAGAAGACTCGGTCACAACCGCCCCTTCAAGTTTTCCCGTCCAGCCATGGAAACCCTCGCAATTATCGCTTATCGGCAACCAGTCACCCGATCAGAAATCGAGTATCTGCGTGGTGTCGATTCTGGCAGCGTGCTCAAAACCTTGCTCGAGAAGCGCCTGGTAAGAATCCTCGGCAAAAAAGATGTCCCCGGCAAACCAATGATTTACGGTACGACCCGCGAATTCCTGGAACTGTTCGGCTTGCCGGATCTCTCCGCATTGCCGACCCTGCAAGAATTCAGTGAACTGGCTCCGGAAGAAGAGAATGGGGTTGCTACGGACCAACTTCCTCTTCTGGTTGATAACGACGGTTCATCGGAGATAAAATCAGAGACTTCTACTGAACAGACTGAAGAAATTTGAGCAGATAAAATAGGACAACCACGAGCCACGAGCCTAAAAGTTCAATAAAAAAAGGCCGGCAACCAAAAGGTTGTCGGCCTGAAAAATGTAACGTGATCTACTGGAAGTGTTGTGTCGTTACCGACCAGCACGTTTCGAAGCTTTGAGCGGGTTGACCTTGATTTCGTCAATCTTGACTTCAACTTTACGGTGGGTTGCGTAGTTGCAGAGGCCGGCAGACCATTTTTTGATCGGCGAGGGGGCCTTGATGCAGACCGGACCGATGGTGCCTTCAACAATGTGATTGCAACCTTCACACATTTCGATAACGTTCTGACAGGTGTTGCCTTCAAAAACACAACCGCCTTTACTCCAGAAAGTACATTCTGTACCGGGAAGAACTGTTTGACACTGCATAAGGGTACTCCTTTGATTCACGCTTATTCTGGGAGATTCAGGCTGCTAATCTCCTGCTTTCCGAAAAGGAACTTCTACCCCCTTTTGCTGATGTCTGTCAACCCTAAAAGCAATATTGGCCGCGGCTAAACAGGTTTTATGTTTTCCATCTATCAACACCAACTGGAATGAAATGAATAAACAAAAGACCCAAAATACCCAAAAAGACTGGGAGTCTATCTGCAGTAAATGCGCTCAATGTTGCTATGAAAAAATAGACTTTGAGGGGCACATTTATTACACAGAGATCCCCTGTGAATTCCTCGATCTTGAAACAAAGCTGTGCCGTGTCTATGCAGACCGCGACACCAAGCGTCCAGGTTGCGTACATCTGACAGATGAAAACATCAAGAAGGGCTTCCTCCCGGCAGATTGTCCCTATGTTGCTGATATCGAGGGCTACCCGGCGCCTAGCATGCCGGATGATGACGGTCCGGACGACTGCTAGTTTCTGTGGTAACCTTTGTGAAAGGTGAAAAGTATTATTCTCGCACCCTTTCTTCAGGAGCAACAACATGAATCAAATAAAGTTCGGAACCTCCGGGTGGCGCGGCATCCTCGCTGAAGACTTCACCCTGGAAAATGTTCGCATCGTGACCCAGGCCATCGCCGATTTCCTGCGCACAGAAAAAAGCGGTGAACGGGGCCTGGTGATCGGTCACGACAGCCGCTTTATGGGCGAGCATTTTGCCCGGGAAACAGCACGTGTTCTGGCCGGGTCCGGGGTGCCGTCCTTCATCTGTAAACAGGATACGCCAACGCCGGTTATCGCCTATGAAATCATGCGTCGTGGCACGGCGGGCGCCATCAATTTTACTGCCAGTCACAACCCTTACGAGTATAACGGCATCAAGTTCTCTACGGCCTGGGGCGGCCCGGCTTTGCCGGAAGTGACAGCCGAGATCGAACGCCTGGCCAATGCCATGCTCGGTGAAGTCTGTTATCGCGACATGCCTCTTGATCAGGCGGTGCGTGCCGGTCTTGTTGAAGAAATCGACCCCATGCCCGATTACCTGGAAGACTTGCGTTGCAAGGTTGATCTTGAGGCCATCGGCAAGTCAGGAATGACCGTGGTCTTTGACCCGATGTACGGGGCCGGCCGTGATTATGTCGATAGCCTGTTGGTTGAATCCGGGTTGCTGGTACAGACAATCAACGGTGGACGAGATCCTTACTTCGGCGGTTTACCTCCCGACCCGTCACCAGTCCATCTCAATGACCTCATCACCTGGGTCAAAGGTGACAATCGGATTGTGCTTGGACTGGCCACCGACGGTGATGCAGACCGCTATGGCATCATAGATGCCGACGGTACTTTCATTGAGCCGAATTACATTCTCGCGCTGCTCTACGATTACCTGATCAGAAGAAAAGGTGAAAAAGGCGATGCTGCACGATCGGTTGCCACCTCGCATTTTATTGATGCCGTAGCAGCCCATCACGGTTATGCCGTGCGCGAGACGCCGGTTGGTTTCAAGTACATCGGCGAATTCATCCGTGATAACGAGATTGTCATCGGTGGCGAAGAGAGTGCCGGGCTGAGCCTGCGTGGTCATGTGCCAGACAAAGATGGTGTGCTCGCCTGTCTGCTGGTCGCCGAAATGGTCGCGGTTGAGGGCAAGACTCTCGGACAGTTGCTGATGGATCTCTACAGTCGTGTCGGTGAATTCCATACGTCCCGCAAGAACCTGCGTCTTTCCATGGAACTTTCAGAAAAGATCGACGATAAACTGGCTTCGCCGCCGGATCAACTGGCCGGGAAACAAGTGCAGGAACTGGTCACAACCGATGGCGTCAAGATGATTCTTGAGGATGGCTCCTGGGCGCTTTTCCGTAAGTCGGGGACTGAACCGGTGGTGAGGGTCTATACTGAGGCGGGGAGCAGGGAGGAGTTGGAGCGTTTGACTGCGGCTGCAGTTGGGTTTGTGGAAAACTAATCCTTCCAGAAACTTTTTCTTGACAAGAAAGGTAGGGTTCCTTTAATTTGTTTCCTGTCATTTTGTTATTCTAATTCTTGTTTCAAGCCAAACCTTCCGTAAGGGAGGGACGGAAAGCCACGGGTCTTAAGCACACTAAAGACAGCCGGGTTGTCAAGGACCACCTTTGACGGCCCGGCTTTTTTGCGTCTTAGACTGGTATTGGCTTACATGTTGTTATTGCTGCAGGAGGGGGTCTTGCTACAATTCCGTTATATCATCACTACCATAGCTCTGTTCGTTTGTCTGGTCTCCGTTGTCCATGCCATACAGGAGAAATCAGTTGAGGATTTCTCTGCAACTGCTGGCAAAATACTTCAGATTATTCAGCAGTTGCAGTCTGCCTCTCAGGAAGATTCTTCTCTTGTGAAATTGCGTATACGACTGAACCAACAAGTTGAGAACCTGCAAGCTTGTCATCTTCTGTTCGATGAAAATTTGCACAGTCGTGAAGCCAGGTTAAAGAATGGCAACGCTACTGCCAGGTATCGTCACCAGGAATTTTCGGCGCTCCTCAATGAAAGTCTGCAGGGCATCGATGTCCTCTTGCGGAGGATTCTTGGTCAATCGGTCCCTGATCAACATGATCTTGAAGCCTTGTCGAAGCTGCTCAAGCAGCTTATAACGACGAGACAGGCGGCACTGCATGGAGCTGTACCATACAGGCAGTTACAGCTTCAGACTGTAGCGCCGCAATTCTCTCCCCTGACCACACCTGCCTATCAGACCTCCACAATTGACTACACATCTGCAGATCTTCAAGAATCCCCCGAAGCATCAGTTTCCCAGGCAATCTATCTGCAGGCGCGCTCCATAGCAGAATCAGCCGGCAAACAGAATTGGGATCCGGTCGATCTTTACGAGTGGGTCAAAAATAATGTCCGCACGGAATGGTACTGGGGGAGCATGAAGGGAGCAGAAGAAACCTTGCGGCAGCGCAGCGGTAACGATGCCGACCAGGCTGCTTTGCTGATTGCCCTGTTGCGGGCCGCAGGTTATCCGTCGCGTTATGTGAGAGGGGTTGGTGAGTTTTTCCCTGACCTTGATATGGCCAGACGCTTGACCGGTATAGACGATGCGGAGCGTATCGGTGAGTTTTTTCGCAAAGCCGGAATTCCTCATCAACCTGTGATGGCTGGAAGTGAAGTCGTCAACTACCAGATAGAGCATATCTGGGTAGAGACGTTGATTCCTTATGCGAATTACCGTGGCTCTCTGGCCGATATGCAGGGCAAACTCTGGTTGCCGTTGGATACCAGCTTCAAGGTGGCAGCCTTTACGGAAAATGGGGCCCTCGATCTTTATGAGCAACATGGCCAGCCTCTGTCGACAGTACGTGAAGACTACCTAAGCTCACCTCAGGAAAAGACTCCGGTAGAGGTTCTCCGCGAACAGGTCGATACTTTTCTGGCCGCAAACTTACCGAACGTTCAATACAACACCCTTCTTCATAGTCGCATCCAGCAACCGGAAAATTTGCATATCCTGTCAACAGCTCTCCAGTTTTCCGAAGTTGCCGTAACCGGTGAATATACATCCCTGCCGGATGACCTGATTCATAAGGTCCAATTTACTGTGGTTGATAAGGAAACAGGAGATTCGCCGGTATTTGACATAACCTTGCCGGTTCGAGCGCTGACAAATCAGCTGATGCAGATCTCCTTTGAGCCGGAGACCGTCGAGGATCAGGAAACTATTAATCTCTGGGGGGGGCTGGACAATACACCGGCCTACCTTGTCCATCTTCGTCCGGTGCTGATTGTTAACGGGGCCCGTATGATCGTGGGCCAGCAGGGTTTTCCCATCGGCAAAGACTTGTCTTTAACCGTCACCATGCAGTCACCGGCTGGTTTTGCCGATGTTGAAAACAGGCTGGTTGTCGGCTATCCGCATGTACTGGGGATTGTTGCGCAGGAGGTGACAGCTGCCGATGAGTTGAGCGAGAGTGGCCCCGGTATAGAGGTCATGACGGGCGAGGCCGTCGCACTCCTTTATCGAACGGCTCTGGATTACGTGGATACGTGGAACCGCGATGAAGAGGAAATCGCTGATCTGCTGAAGCTCAAGCTTGCCAGGCCGTTACCGACGCTGGTCACACTTGGCGGCATGATGGATGTGACGGAATTGCTTGGCCAGCCACAAACGGTCACCTGGACCGGGTTGTTTCTGGATGCCGATATCCGCGCCGTTGAGGCTGTATCGCGTGGTACGTCAGCTGACAATCGTTTGCTGTCATTCATGCAGTTATCAGCGTTGCAGGGTTCGGCCTTGGAGCATCAGGCGCTCGAAGAGAATTTCCAGGTCGAAAGCATCTCAACGGCCAAACTTTTCAGCCTGGCACGAGATGCGAATATTCCGGTCATAACCATCAACGCAGATAACATTGCTACGGCATTGCCTGAACTGGCACTGAGTCAGACTGTCCAGGAAGATATCTCTGCTGCCATCGCCAATGGCATGGTTGTGAAGATACCGGCACAGCCATTGACCTTCTCTGCCTGGAGCGGGACCGGTTATCTCAAGGAATTTGTCGAGACAGGTGAGTCAGGATATATGCTTTCCGGATCGATTGCCGGTGGCAACACAGTCCTGGGTAAGGAATTCTGGCCTGAAGAGATTGTCAGGAAAATGGAAGCACCTTATCGGGGCGAACCAAATAGCGATATTCTGGCCGCGCACAGCCTCACTTCGATAACACCCTGGCAGATCAGGCAGGCGACTGCCGGTGAAGAATTGATCGACGCTCTGATGGTGCTGGTCAAAGATGAATTCGGCGTGCCTGTTGTCGGCGCACCAGCCACCTTCACTGTCAGCAAGGGTGCCGGTTCGTTGATCGATGATGCGGTTGAACCGGTTGTATTGACTCAGGCGATGACAGTCACCAGTGGTTACGATGGCATTGCCAGGGCGCGGTTTGTCCCCGGCGAAAGCGTTTACAACAACCCGATCGTGGTGACTCGCCCCGATGATGAACAAGCCAACATCGTTGGAGAGAATCTGATTGCTGCCCAGCTTGCAGTCGGTTCACTTGCAACTCTTAATGGTCCGATCATTGTGCTCGGTTTTGCCGGTCAACCTGACCTGCAAAGGACCCAAGTCATCGGTGAAGGCAAGATCGGCGACGTATTGAGCTATGCCGGCGATGCCGGGATCATTCTTCAGGATCGGTTCGGCAACCCCGTCGCCAATCATCCTGTCCAGTTTGTTGTGCAAGAGGCAGTGCCTGACCCAACCTCCGCCTGCGACAACGTTTCATTGGCAGCAGAGTCTCAACCTGCAGAGATCATCGCTGCTGAAGATCCCTGCATGAAACAGTTGCCAGTGAACGGCGAATGCAGTCGCGCAGCGGGCACCGTTACTCTATTAAGCCGCTCCGACGGTGGTGCCATGGTAGGGGTCATCCTGGGTGGTATCGCAGATGCCAATTATCCGATAGTCGCAACGCTCCAGACATCAGAGTCGTCGGCAAGTCAGCTTGTCATCAATCAGTTCGCGACTGCCATCGGAGCCTGTGGAGTCGCACCGGAGCCCGTCGAAAAGCTGGTGTTGACATATCCACGCCTCAGAGATGTCGAGGGCAGGAACATCGATGCCCGTCCCGTCGGAGGCCTTGCGAGGCTCAACATCAAGTCGTATCTGCTCAGTGAGGGTACGGTAAAACAGACCGCAAGTGAAGTTGTTACCTGCTCGCCGGATCCGGATCGCGTCTGTGACCAGATGGTCGGCAACGGCGAATTCACCCTCAGCGTGCCCGACCAGGTGCTCGGTAACTCGATTGAGTTGAAACGCGTAGCAACCATGCCGGAGAGTGCAGCGATGCCGTATCTCTACGGGCTGGACCTGATTCTCGAGGAGGGTCTAAATCAAGTACCCTTGTCGGCGACAGCGTCGCACATGCGAACGGTCATCAATAATGACTGTTCCGGTTGTGAGATCGAAAACCAGGAGCAGACACTCATCGGCCCCGTCGAAGAAGTCGTAGAAATCTGGGGTGTCTCACTGCAACTTCCAGATGCCCTCATTGCCCCTGTTGATGGGGCTGGCCGACTGCTACGCGATACGGCATTCAACTACACCGTCCAGCCTGTGGAATATGTCGCTGGCATGGCCCAGGTACTGATCTATGCAGATGGCGATCTGTGGGAGGCCATTCTGGCACCGCTTTCCGCAGTTTCCTCTGTGACCATCCCGGCTGGCTATACATTCCTGCCGAACAGGAATTATAAGAGTCAGGTGCTGCTTGGCAACCCTGGCGATGTCAATGCGATTTACAGCGACAGAATTCCTGTCATGCCTGTCATCAGCAAGGTTGACCTGCATGTCGATGGCCTGCCGGATATTGTTGAGGACCAGATTGGCGCATTTGTGTTGCTGAATAATGATTATGATGAGCGGGATCATGATGCGTCGATCACCCTTTTGGATGTCGAAACTCCCGGGATCATTATCGAAGATGATGAACTCAAGCGTGCCTGGTTGCATATTGATGATGCCGACATGATCAATGGCGGTTGGCAGGTAAGAGCAAACGATTCGTCGCAATTGCGGATTTACTATGAACAAGGCGGGGAACTGTTTGAAATGAAGCCCGAGGATTCGCCGCAACTGATTACGGAATCACCATTGACGATAGCTCTCTACCTTGAGGGAATTGCTGAAAGTTCAGGACTTCATTCGAATAGTCTGACGCTGACATATGTTTCGAGCCAGGGGAGCCAGATAAGTGACTCGTTGCCTTTGACGGTTCTCCACTTTGATATGGCGTTTGATGGTAACCGGGACAGAATTATTGATTTTAATAAAAAGGCTGATGAATCTGCGTTGTTCTGGGTAAACAATGATCGGGATGTAGAGGAGTTCAGCCCAGATGATAAACAGAATGTTGAGGATGATCTGAAATCCGGCAATGACAGTCTGGATAACGAGATTTTGTGCAGGCGCGACTTGGAAGATTTTGCTCGCTTACAAGTAGAATTTGGTTCTGCTGTGTTGCCGGGTCAAATGAGTTTTACGGCGAAAACAGAAGGGTTCGATGGACAGAATGT
>JAUWTX010000165.1 GCA_030614505.1 Desulfuromonadales bacterium | reverse complement strand
TATCGGCAACCAGATGGCTGTTAAACTCGGTATTTACCAGAGCGCTGACTGGGAGAAACGGTCCGGCTCAAAGTCAATCATGCAGCGTGAGTCGGCTGCCCGCAAAAGCCAGAACCCGATGCTGGCCAAGGCTCCGGACAAGTTCAATGATTTTGTCGATGTCAGCGGAAACTGGTGGGGTGATGACACATCACAGCTTGAACAGGCCGGAGAGGGTGGCAATACCAAAATGTTTTATGATCGACACGATCTGCCGGAAGTTACTTATGAAAATTATGGGCCGGGAGTTTATCGACTCGACCGGATACAGTTCGCGCCCTGGTTGACAGGGCCGGTTGATCGCACGGGGATTAAAGCGGGGAGAAAGTCAGAGGAATGAAAACTCTGCTGACGGTCATACTGCTGTTGTTTCCTCTTGTCCTGAGTGCCGGTACAATTGAAGGGCGGGTTGTCTCTGCAGATCAGGCAATGTCGGGTGTTGTTGTTTCTGCCTATGAGACTCTTGATTTCTCATCAGAGCCGATTTCCCGTTCAGAGCCAAGTGATGGTGAAGGCTCTTTCCGGATTGAACTTCCAACGGGCAGTTACGCCCTCTTCGGATGGGACTCTGCCGGCGCAAACTTTGCGTTTTGTGGACGCAACCCCGTACCTTTAGGCGATGAAACAATCTGGGCTGGTCTTCAGTCTGTCCCGGTGGATATCGCTGAGACCCTGACTTACGATGATGAATACAGTGCGGCGATTGAGGGCCAGGTTCTGCATGACGGGTTGCCTGTCGCCGGTGCCTACGTTCATCTTTACCTTGATGTGGCAGAGGACCTTAAAGGCCTGGGCTATCGCTTATCCCTACCGACCGGGGATGATGGCTATTTCCGCTTTGACGGCTTGCCTGAGAGTAACTATTTTCTGGTTGCACGCTTTCGCCAGAACGGCCAGCGCGTCGGCCCAGTGCAGGAGGGCGACCTGTTTGGCGTTTATTCCGGGAACCCATTGACGGCCAGGGCCGGGACAGTACAGCAAGTCAAATTGCGAACTGTTGCCAAGCTCAAAGATGCTGCAGAGAGTGAAACTTTCAGTTCGGCACATGGCCCGGTTCTCAAAGGTGTTATTCTGAACCGTGAAGGACACGGGGTTGCCGACATTCATGCCTTTGCCTATGTCGATCGGGTCATCGGTCACAAGCGTCCGGCAGCTATCTCGTCGCAGACCACAGATGACGGCCGCTTTGTCATCAATCTTCCCGAGCCCGGGACTTACTATGTCGGCGCTCGCGAAGCTTATGGCGATTCTCCGGCGCCGGATGAGCTTTTTGGTATGTACGAGGAGAGTGCGGATCATGGTTTGACACTTGCAGAGGGGCAGGTCATGGATGGTATTCGTATTGTTGTTGAGCCGATAGCTCTTTTTCTGGATCAGTGAAGAAATGAATTTGTTACTATTCAGCATAGCCTAAACTGTTGATAAAAAGGTCTGTCATCCCCGGATGGTTCTATCGGGGATCCACGGGTTTACGGTCTGGATTCCCGATTACACCCTCGGGAATGACAGTTTTTTATTGCGCTAAAGAGTTACATGAATTTTAACTTGGAAAGGTAGTAACCAATGGAAGAGAAGAAACAAAAAGAAGTCAAGTTGGAGATTCAACTTGATGAAAGAATTGCCCAGGGGGCCTATGTGAACCTGTCAGTGGTCAATCAGAACGAGTCGGAGTTTGTTATCGACCTGATCTTTGTCCAACCACAGACGCCAAGGGCCAAGGTCCTTTCACGTGTGATCCTCTCACCGCAGCATGCCAAGCGTCTTGCCACGGCTTTGCAGGACAATGTCGGTCGTTATGAACAGAAGTTTGGTGAGCTTGCCTCCGCCCCACAAGTTGTCGATGAGTCGGAAGGAAATTATCATTAATGGCGTCGCAAAAAATCCGCCCTACTACGTTGCAGCATTTTTTCAGGACTTCGACATACATAGGTATGCCTTCACCCTTGAAAAAACACTACGCCTTGTTGGACGAAGTTTTTGCTTAGCCATAGGCCGTACAGGATGAAAACTACTCTACGAATGGTGGCCGTGAGTCTCGTGATGGCCGCGAGTCTTATGCTGGCCGGGCTTGCAGGTTGCGCTTCAGGGCCATCAGTTCTCAGACTGGAAGACAGTGTTATTGACAATGAGGTCGTCTGGAATGGCGAAGTCACTATCGATGGCATTGTCACGGTAAAGAAGAGTGGCAGACTCGTGATTGAGCCGGGGACGAGAGTTCTTTTTGTCCACCGTGACTACGATGGAGACGGTATCGGCGATAGTGAGCTTCTGGTTGAAGGGGCACTTGTCGCCCGTGGTACAGCAGAGGCTCCAATTGTTTTCACCAGTGCTGCGACCCAGCCACAACGGGCTGACTGGAAATATCTTTACCTCGATTTTGCCACTGAGGTCGATATTGATCATATTGTTTCAGAGTATGCTTATAGCGGACTGCAGATACATTTCTGCCGGGCGCGAGTGACCAACTCTGTCTTTCGCCACAATGTCGACGGGCTGAGATTTTCAACGGTCAATCTGCTCGCTGCAGGCAACCAAATGTATGACAACCGGCATGGCCTGCGCTACGAAGAGCGTCGCAGTCAGGTTCACCTGCATCATAACGATATCAGGGAAAATGATGTCGGGATTTTTGTCGTAACCCGGTCGACAGATAATGCCCTTATCGAACAAAACAATATTGCTGATAATCGGCAGTATAACGTCAAACTTGGTTGGCAACAGCCGGGCGATGTGACCTTGCCACGTAACTGGTGGGGGACTACGGAACCGCTGGCTATTATAAAGACCTTTTTAGACCAGGATATTGATGGCAGTCTGGGACGAGTCAGTGCCCCGCAGCCATTGGCAAAGCCAATTGACATTCACAATTGGCAGAAAGATCAAGGAGTTTCACCATGACCCGTTTTTTCTCTCTTGTCGGTAAGTTTACGCTACTTGTTCTACTGTTGGCAGGCCTGGCTGCGCCCACGCTATACGCCTGTGTTGGTAAAACCTTGCTGGTTGGCTCCCTGGGGAGTCCACAACAGCAGATCCTGGCCCAGATGCTGTCAATTCTGATCAGTGAACGCACCGGGACATCTATCAAGATCGTGCCGATGGATGGCCATGCTGAAGCACATGAAGCGCTGTTGCGGGCGGATCTTGATATGTATGTTGAATATACCGGGGTTGGCCAGGTTATTATTCTCAAGGATCCGCCGATTGCCGATGCTGATGAGCTCTACAAAGCAGTTAAGGCTCGTTATAATCAGGAGCTCAACCTGATCTGGCTGAAACCTTTCGGTTTTTCCGATGAACGTTTTGCACCAGAAGGAACCGTTGCAGATGCGGCGCCCGTTGTGCGCAAAGATACGTTGAAGAAGTTCCCGGCGTTGGCGCGTCTGATTAACAAGTTGGGGGGAGCGATCGATGCTCCTGCCATGAAAAAACTGGAAAAAGAAAGCGCTTCAGGAAATTATAAAGAGGTCGCTCGAAAGTTTCTCAAGGAGAATCGATTCATCTGATTCCATGAAGGTGTCAGAACGAGAGTAGCAAGATGACCCAGGTAGATCGCCGTACATTCATACGTGAAAGCATTCGCACCGCCCTGGCAATGGCTGCTGTCGGCAGCTTGCCGGCCATTGATCTGTTGTCTGCTCCGGCACTGGCTGCAGAAATGCCGCCGCTCGCAGTCCGCAAAGGCAAAGATATCCAGCGTATGCTGGAGCAGGTTATCAATGCGCTGGGCGGCATAGAGGCTTTCGTCAAGCAGGGTGATATTGTTGTGGTCAAGCCGAATATCGGCTGGGATCGTACTGTGGAGTTGGCAGCAAATACTCATCCGGAAGTCGTCAAAGCCCTGGTGCAGCTCTGTCTCGAAGCTGGTGCGAAGCAGGTCCGTATTTTCGATCGAACTTGTAATGATGAACGTCGCTGCTATACCCAGAGTGGCATCCGTGCTGTTGTAGAGCAGGTCAAATCTGATCGGGTCAGCCTCGAATACATGGATCGTCGTGCCTACCAGGAGTTAAAAATTAGCGGTGGCGTTGCTTTTGATCGTTGGCATTTTTACAAACCGGCCCTGGAGGCCGACCGACTGATTAATGTTCCGATTGCCAAGCATCATTCAATTTCGAAACTGACGCTGGGCATGAAAAACCTTATGGGTGTCATTGGTGGTAACCGGGGCCGTTTGCACAGCAATATCGCTGAATCACTCGCCGATATCAACAGTGTCATCCATTCCGATCTCACCGTTGTCGATGCAACACGCATCCTGGTTGACAATGGTCCCCAAGGCGGTCGTCTCGAGGATGTTCGGCATACGGACGCCCTGATTGCTTCACCCGATATTGTCGCTGCCGATGCCTACGCTGCTACCTTGTTCAACTACCAGCCGGAAGATATACCGACTATTGTTGCTGCGGCCAACAGGGGGCTTGGAATCATGGATCTCAAACGGGTGCGCATGGTTTGAAACCATCATCCTGGACATATGCCCGCCGGATCAGCCAGAGTTTCTGCCTGGCTGTTTTCCTGTGGCTGTTTTTGCAGACTGAATATAGTGGTATCGACCAGTTGCCGTATCCCGTCAGTCTGCTTTTCCGTATTGATCCCCTGGCTGCTCTGGCGGACTTCCTGGCCCCCGGTGCTTTCGGCTGGCAGGTTTTCTGGCCGGCCTTGGTCGTTCTTCTGCTGACAATCCTGTTCGGTCGCTTTTTCTGCGGTTGGATCTGTCCTCTTGGTACCACCCTCGATGGTCTTGGCAAACTGGTAGGGCGCGGTCGGCGTGCTTTTTCGCCCGGTTGGCGACGGGTTAAATATTATCTGTTGATCGTCATGGGTACGGCGGCCCTCTTCGGTGTACAACTTCTTGGTTTGTTCGATCCTCTGGCGATTTTTCTCAGGTCTTTGTCTCTCTCCATTTATCCTGCTTACAATTATGGCCTGAACCGGGTTTTTGATTTCTTCTACGATCACCAGGTTCCCTTGCTTTCGCCGCTGGTCAATAGCTCTTATTCAGTTTTTCGCGACTATTTGATGGCTTTTCATCAGCCGGTCTTCGTGCTGGGGCTGTTTACGTTTCTGATTTTCCTGGCAATCATTTTGCTGGAGAGGGTTGAACAGCGCTTCTGGTGCAAAAACCTCTGTCCTTTAGGGGGACTGCTCGGTATCTGTTCGCGCTATGCCATTCTACAACGTACCCCGCAAAAGCTCTGTTTAGATTGCCAGGAGTGCGATAGCCTTTGTCGTTCAGGGGCGGTCAGAGAATCGGGGCACATGCGCAGTGAGTGCCTGCTCTGTATGGATTGTACCGGTTACTGTCCGGAGGAGAAGGTGCAGTTCGGTTT
>JAUWTX010000063.1 GCA_030614505.1 Desulfuromonadales bacterium | reverse complement strand
TCCAGCATGGCCGCCGTAATTGCGACAATGCGGTCATCTTCTTCTGCCAGTTCAGTCAAAGTCTCGCCAAAGACAGAGGTATAACTGGGAGGACCGCTGCGCCCTTTCTTTACTTTACCAGTCACCGGGTCAAATGGCCCGACACCATGATAGATATGTGGGTTCTCTTCGGCAGGAGGATAGCCCTTGCCTTTCTTGGTGACCACATGCATCAGGACCGGGCCGTCCATATTGGTGATATTTTCCAGGGTTTGAATCAGCTCTTCGAGTTTGTGGCCATCAATCGGGCCGACATAATCAAAATCAAACGCTTCGAAGAGCATACCGGGTGTCAGAAAACCTTTAACCGCCTCTTCTGCTTTTTTCGCCAGGCGCCTGAGGTCTTTGCCAATTTTCGGGACGCTGTCGAGAAAGTTCTCCGTTTCCCGCTTCAGGCGCACAAAAAAGTCAGATGTCAGCTGTCGGCTAAAAAACGATGAGAGTGCACCGACATTCGGTGAAATCGACATCTCGTTATCATTCAGGATAACGAGCAGATTTTTTTTGAGATGACCCGCCTGATTCAGAGACTCGAAAGCCAGGCCGGCGGTCAAAGAACCGTCACCTATAATTGCGACGACCTTCTCATCTCCACCTTTGGCATCGCGAGCTGTCGCCATACCTAGAGCAGCAGCAATCGAAGTACTGGAGTGACCTACGTCAAAACAATCATGGGGGCTCTCACTGCGCTTGGGAAAACCACTGAGACCATTCAACTGTCGCAAGGTATTGAATCGCGCGTAGCGGCCTGTCAAAAGCTTGTGGGCATAAGCCTGATGACCAACATCCCAGACAATTTTATCCTTGGGAGTGTTGAAGACCCGGTGCAAAGCAATAGTCAGCTCTACTACTCCAAGTGAACTGGCCAGATGTCCACCGGTCTTGGCTACGGTATTGACAATAACGTCCCGAAGCTCTTCGGCAAGCTGCGGCAAATCTTCTTCAGGAAGTTCTTTCAGTGCTGCTACGGGGTTTTTCTTCTTTAATATCTTGGACATGTTCACCACATATATTCCTGAATCAGTGAGGAGTTGACAGATTCAGAATATTGCTTCAAGAGCTTCGATCAATAATATAGCGGGCCAACAACTGCAGGATTTCCGCAGAAGCTCCCAGGGGGGCCAGAGACCCAACGGCAATATCACAGAGTTCATTGGCCCGTTGACGCGCCTCGGCAATACCGAGCAGGGCTGGATAAGTCGCCTTGCCGCGGGCTTGATCACTACCAACAGCCTTACCAAGCTCAGCCTGGTCACCAACGACATCCAGAATATCATCTGCGATCTGAAAAGCCAATCCGGCAGCGCCACCAAAACGGCTCAATGCGGCTAATTGCCCTTCATCAGCACCACCCAGCATGGCACCGACTTGAACTGACGCCAGAATCAATCCACCGGTTTTATGGGTATGGATATATTCCAGGGTCGGAAAGTCAATCTCTTTACCCTCTGACTCCATATCGACGACCTGTCCACCGACCATGCCCTGCGAACCGGCGTATCGGGCAACTAGCTCAATGACTCTCAGCACCGTTGCAGGCGGAACCAACAGGTTGGCTTCAGCATCGGCGAGCAGTCGAAAGGCTTCGGTCAGGAGAGCATCGCCAGCCAGCACAGCCGTAGCTTCACCATAAACTTTGTGATTGGTTGGCCGACCACGGCGAAAATCATCGTCATCCATGGCCGGCAGGTCATCGTGCACCAGGGAGTAAGTATGGATCATCTCCAGGGCACATGCGGCATGCATGACCTGCTGCGCTGTGCCACCAACGGCCTCGCTGGCTGCGATCATCAGGATCGGCCGCAAGCGTTTGCCACCGGCAAAAACAGAATAGCGCATCGCCTGATGCAGGGAGAGAGGCAAAAGACCCTCGGCCGGCAGCCAACGGTCCAAAGCCTGATCGACCAAAGCCGAACGATTATACAGATAAGCTTCGAGGTCCATAAAGCTGCTCACTCCCGGGAATTTATCGGACTATCCATGAATCAAATTTTCGCTTTGACCCGCAAAATCCGGCAATCACCTAGTACCTTGTACATCTTAAAATGTCGCAAAATTGCGCCGGTATTTGGCGCGCCAGTTGCGATAGTTTAAGGTTTACATGGTACTAGTCCTCATCCATCCCAAATGGCTCAGTAACAAAGGAACCATCGGAGTTTTTCATCAGGGTTTCAATCCGCGCCTCAACAGCCTGCAGCTTTTTACGGCACTGGTTGGCACTCTGCACTCCTGCTTCAAAAAAGTCCAGAGCTTCATCCAGAGGCATTTGCCCCTTTTCGAGTTGGGAAACAGCCTCTTCCAGGCTCTTCAACGCCTGTTCGAATGTCGTCTCTTCCGGCATGTGCGCTTCCTTTCGTCTGTAAGACACCACGCTCTCAGTGTTGTGTCAAGCAACTTCATTATTGATCCAGGCCTTTGACCTGATTCAGTTTTTCAAAAGTCGCCAACAATGCGAGGGGGTCGACCCTTTCCCCCAACAGTTTGACCGTAAGGTGCAGATGAGCACCGGTCGACCGACCGGTACTGCCCACCTGACCGAGCACATCACCCACGATAAGTTCATGGTCTTGTTCCACCAGAACCTTTGAGAGATGGGCATATAAAGATAACAAGCCTTCACCATGATCGACGACTACCGTTTGTCCGGTATAGAAAAGGTCAGCAACCAGGGCGACCCGACCGTTGCTGATGGAACGTATCGGGGTTCCCGAAGGGCTTCTGAAGTCAGTACCGCTATGCGGCGACTTTGGTTTGCCATTCAGAATCCTGCGCTCACCAAAAACACCGCTAACCGACTCATCAACCGGTCGTTCGAAAGTCGTCCAGAATCGTGGCGATTGGAGGGCAAACTTTTCCTGAAGGAGATAGCTTTCGCGATTGATGCGATCAACATCCTTCGCTACCGGCGTCACCATTCTTTCCGGCAAGGTCAAGTGTTCTTCCGGGCGCTTCTTGTACTCAACCTGCAGCACCAATTCTGTTGTGGTTGTCTGACCATGAAGATCAACCAGGGCGGCGAGCAAATGATAATCTCCGGCAGGAACATTCAAACCGACGGGCAGCAGAGCCACTGCACCATCAGCGTCCGGATACAGGTAGAGCACTTCGTTCCTGAAGCGGACCACACCAAAAGAGAGGGGTTC
The DNA here is from genome assembly GCA_030614505.1 of Desulfuromonadales bacterium. Taxonomy (GTDB): domain Bacteria; phylum Desulfobacterota; class Desulfuromonadia; order Desulfuromonadales; family BM103; genus M0040. Next base: position 5,573 of record JAUWTX010000063.1, on the reverse strand, counting down.
TCCCTGCCAGAGCAGTACAGCCACTTCACCGTTATGAACCTGCCGGGAAAGCAGGGTCAGTTCACCGCACCAAGCCGGTTGCGTGAACAGAAGAGAGATGAATAAAACAAGAACCAGACGCATCACTAGTCGACTTCCTCCACACGCGTGTGCGCCTGGCCACGGGCGAAGCGTAGCCAAAGATGGTCCCCCGGCTTGAGATCCTCCGCTGACACCAGGCCGGAGCCGCCCTGCTCGTGGCTGGCGATCACATATCCCCGATCAAGTTGTAGCAGTGGAGACAACGCATCCAGACGGCCAGCTGTCATCCCCAGACGATCAACGTATTGTCGCATTTTGGCGCGCATGGCCAGAGAGAGCCGCTTCTCAAGGTCAGCAACGTCATCAGGCAGAGCCGTAAAATCACGTACCGCCAGCTTGAGCCGTCCTTCAAGACCGGAGATCCGTTCGGCAACCAAACTGAGAGACTGATCTATACGAGAGTGCAAACGTATGATGAGATGATCGAGATGTGCTTCCAGGTCCTGTCGGTTTTTAGCAACCAGTTCGGCAGCAGCACTCGGCGTTGGAGCTCGCAGATCGGCAACAAAATCGGCAATGGTAAAATCCGTTTCATGGCCTACGGCCGAGATGACAGGAGCTACGGATTCTGCAATGGCACGGGCGACGACTTCTTCATTGAAAGCCCACAAATCCTCCAGAGACCCTCCACCCCGGCCGACAATCAGAACATCAAGGCCACCATACTGGTTCAACGCCTCGATCGCCGCAGCAATTTCTGCTGCGGCACCTTCTCCCTGAACCTTGACAGGTCGTAACATAAGCCGCACATCAGGAGCACGCCGACGCAACACATTGAGGATGTCATGAATCGCTGCTCCGGTCGCTGATGTTACGATACCCACAGATTGTGGAAAAACCGGCAGAGATCGTTTACGCTCCACGGCAAAGAGGCCTTCAGATGAAAGTTTTTCCTTGAGTGCTTCAAAAGACGCCTGCAGCTGTCCCTGGCCGCCTTGTGCCAGGCTGTCTACAACCAATTGCATTTCGCCGCGGGCGGCATAAACAGTCACGGTCCCTGAGCAGACGACCTGCGTACCGTTCTGCGGTGGTTCGTCCAGCAACCGGTTCCGGTTGCGAAACATAACACCTCGCAACTGGGCTCCACTGTCTTTGAGCGTGAAATACCAGTGGCCCGATGCCGGAGCAGCAAAGTTGGAGATTTCACCCTCAACGGTTACGGCCACAAAATTGCTTTCCACTACCTCTTGAAGCAAGGAAACCAGACCGCTGACCGTCAATTTTCGAGGCATCTCAGCCATGTGCCACTCACCCCATATCTTGTGGTTTTCATTTGACTTTTCATTAGATTAACACTATATATTGGCAACGTTAAGCCTTCAAAGGATCCTTATGTCTGCACCCTATATTGTCACAATTTCGAGCGAAAAGGGAGGGGTCGGCAAAACCACCCTGGCCACCAACCTGGCGATCTATCTGAAAGCCCTTCATGAGGACCTGCCGATTACGCTGCTGAGTTTTGACAACCATTTCTCCGTTGATCAGATGTTCCGGATCAATCGGCCATCAGCACAGGGGGATGTCAGCAACCTCTTTGACGGCAGCAACCCTGACAACCTGATTGAGATAGGAGAATACGGCGTTCAGTTCATCCCCTCAAGTAATCAGTTGCACACCCTGCGTCGTGAACTTGATGACCCGGCGGCCCTGACCAGAGCTCTGGCCAAATCCGGTCTTGACGGCATCGTGATTATTGACACGCGCCCGGACCTGGATATTTTCACCCAGAACGCCCTCTATGCCGCTGACCGGGTTATTGTACCGGTTAAAGATGCTCCATCCATGGACAACTGTCGGCGTATTTACGATTTTTTCGATTCTCACGGCCTGTCCCGCCGACCGTTACGCATTCTGCCCTGCCTGGTTGATGGCCGCATTCACTACGACGGCCCGTTCCGCGACCCATACCAGCTGTTGAAAGCCTATGCTATCAACCGCGGCTATCGTTGCATGGAGGGCTATATTGCCAAAAGCCCCAAGGTTGAGTCGCTCAACACCAACCCCGAAGGGAAAATCTATCCGGTTCTTACTCACGGCCGTCAAACTGCAGTGCATGTGCAAATGACCCATATAGCACGACAGATCTACCTGGGCAGCCTGGACACTGAAGTGCGACGCATGAACGAGTACCGCGTGGACATGGCCCAAGCCAGGAAAGAGCACCAGAGCGCTTACGAGACACGACTCAGCGATCTTGAAATCGGCTGCCTGGTCTGCGGCAAGACCCTGGTTAACAAGGACCAGATAGGTCCAGCCGGCTACTTTGCCCAAAGCTCCGACCAGAGGATTTCCGGCTTTATTGAAGAGGAGTGTTTTACCAGTCTGGTCTTCCGTTACTTCTACGGCGCCAAACGCACCATCGAGACGCATGACCCGATCTGGGACCTGTTTCGCGAGTCAGCACAACGCTCCTACTTCCTCCTGCAGCGTGCTCCACACACCCGTAATTTCTACCAGCAGAAACTTTCCTTCTATCGCTTTGACGATGACGGCCTGGAAGTCTCACATAAAACAATCGAACTCCAGGAGTTTGAAAAACGCTTGCTCTCTAAAGAACGATCCGAGTTGTACCCTTTGCTCGAGCGCACTCTTTTCGACGATCAAGGTCGTCTTGGCGATGCGTTCCTTTTACTGCGCAAGGTCAGCTCCGATCTTCCTGAAGAGATTCTCTACGACCAGAACTTCGCGACTTTTGCCAGGATTATGACCAAAGTCAGCACTCAACTCCCCTGACTCAACTCCCCTGCGCCAAAGCCTGTTTCCTGAGGAGCACCGAAACGGGCACAATAGTAATGCCCCGTTCCGCCAGACCCGGCAGCTCCCTCCTCAGTGCTTCCAAAGTCTCCGGATAAGGATGGCAGATACCAATCGCCATTCCCTGCCTGCGTGCTTTACCTTCAAGTCGCCGTATTTCACGAGCAATCGCATCAACATCGGCAACATTATCGAGAAAAACATCCCTGTTCATTGTCGGCACCCTGAATTGGTGCGCCACTTCGGTTACTTGAGAACGGCCCGTAGTCCGACTGTCTATAAAGAACAACCCCTTTTCTTGCAAACTCTCCATCACTGGCTGCAGGGCTCTGGCATCCTCAGTAAAGCGGGAGCCCATATGATTGTTGGAACCTGACGCATGTGGAATTTTAGCAAGAAGTTGATCAAAACGCCTGCGAATTTCCGCATTGCTGTATTCGACGAAGAGTGCTTCACTCCCTGGGTTAACAGCAGGGTACCCTTGGGGCTCCATCGGCACATGCAACATAACTTCTCGGCCGGCTGCATGGGCCAACTCCGCAACTTGTACAGCCTGAGACTCACCAGGAAGAATGGAAAAAGTCACTTTTTGAGGCATAGAGATCAGCATTTCAGCCGTATAACGACTCCGGCCAAGGTCATCCATGATAATCGCCAGCAGTGGGCCCGAAGGGATATCAGGAGCAGGCAGGATAAAGTGGATAAGGATTAGCGTCTGGCGGGATTTTTCAACAGTCAGTGAGTTCGCTTCTCGCAACCGCACGGAATAATCGCCGGGGATCTGCGTCAAACGCGCCTGAAAGCCGGCTATCAGTTCAGATGCCGGGAATTCACCTTCAACCGTGTAACGGGCCGGCTCATGGTCAAGATCACGTTTAATATTACTGCTATCAGCGTTGAGTGCCGAAAGCAACGCCTCAACTTCCGTGTGCACCCTGTTGGTGTAATCAACCAGTGGTTTTGTTATTGGCGGGACTACAGGTGCATGCGGCTGTTCTTCCATACGAGCAAGAAAAACCAGGCTGACAACAGCCAGTCCTGCTACCCCCATCAGAATCAAAAGGAATCTGTTTTTTTTAAAAAAATCAGGGCGCCGCTTCTTCGGGCGGCGCCGCTTGGTTGGTTTTGTCATCGACAACTCTTCATTAGTGTACTAGCGGCCTGTCGTACAATCAATGAGCTGGCTGCTAGAGAATCAGGCCACTTTCAGACCCTGAAAAATCCTCCAGCCTTTGAGCAGATCAAGAGCACGCATCAGCTGAAAATCTTTGCGGGTCTCTTCGTCAAGACCTGAGGCGTCCTCTTTTGTGGAACTCTCGCTGCTACCTTCCGTATCGAAGTGGTTTTTCAAGTCCTTTTCACGGAAATGGTTGAATTCCTTAACTTCCATGATTTCACTCGGTAACACTTCAAGGTCCGGCACAATACCACGGGCCTGAATCGACGTACCATTCGGTGTGTAATACTTGGCTGTGGTCAGGCGCAATCCTGATTCATCACTGAGAGGGATAATGGTCTGCACCGATCCTTTGCCAAAGCTCTGAGTTCCCATAACCACGGCACGACCGTGATCCTGCAAGGCACCGGCGACAATTTCTGAAGCACTGGCACTACCACCGTTGATCAGAACAACCATTGGATAGTCTGGCTCGGTACCTCCACGCATGGCAGAAAATTCCATTTGGGCGTCATCCTCGCGCCCCTCAGTGTAAACAATCAGGCCCTCCGAGAGAAACCGGTCGCCAACGGCAACAGCCTGATCAAGGAGCCCGCCGGGATTATTGCGTAGATCAAGAACCAACCCTTGCAGAGAGCCATCATTATCTTCACGTAACCTGTCCAGAGCTTTGCCGAGGTCTTCGGCGGTGTGCTCCTGGAATTGAGCCAGACGAATATAGCCGAAGCCACTCTCGAGGGTTTTCGCCTTCACACTTTTCACCTTAATAACTTCACGTTCCAGAGTGAACGGCTGAGGTTTTTCAAAAGACGGACGCATGATGGTAATGGTGACAGAGGTCCCCGGCACACCACGCATCAGATGCACCGCCTGCATGATTTCCATCTCCTTGGTGTATTGGTCTTCGATCTTCAAGATATGATCACCAGCCTGCAGGCCAGCACGTGAAGCCGGCGTGTCTTCAATCGGAGAGATAATTATTAAAACACCATCACGCTGGGAAATTTCGATGCCAAGCCCACCGAATTCCCCACGAGTATCTACTTTCATTTCCTTATAGATTTCAGGAGGCATGAAACTGGAGTGCGGATCAAGCGAAGCGAGCATGCCCTCGATCGCACCATAGACAAGGTCCTTGATAGACACTTCCTCCACATAGCTGCGCTTTACGATTGTGAGGACGTCGGTAAAGAGTTGCAACTCCTGATAATCAGTGGATGCATTCGCTTCAGGAACCTCAATCCGCCCAAAGGAAACTACGCCAAGCAGTAACAGGAGCACCATGGTGAGCAGAAGAGTGGATAATTTATTGTTTAGCATATGAGTCTCCAGAATCTCAGCGCGACTTTAACCAGCCAGCAGGATCAAGGGGTTTGCCGCCCTGGCGAATCTCAAAATAGACGGCGTCACGACCTTCATAACCTGAGTAGGCAAGGATCTCATCGGCAGCAACGTAATCTCCGACCTGTTTTGTAAAACGCGCCATATGTGCGTAAAGAGTGTAATACTTACTGCCATGATCGACAATCATCAACTTACCATAACCTCGCAGACTGTTGGC
>JAUWTX010000119.1 GCA_030614505.1 Desulfuromonadales bacterium | reverse complement strand
GCCAAACCAAACTGGGATGACGGTATCTACGACGGCCTGACCCTGCAAGCAGGCAAGGAGAAGTGGTGTGCCACCTGCCACGATGAAACACCTTCTGAGATCAGCAGTGTAAGTGCTCCTAATGTGATCGGTGATGAAGACGGCAGCTACATCTACGGCACCGGCTGGGGATATTACAAGACCGGCCACGGCTTGGCAGCTGGTGAGAACTATCCATCCAAGGGCGGCGTGGAAACCCTCAGCGGCAGGCCGGTGGAGTGTGACAGCTGCCACGATTACGCAACAGCCCATATCGACGGCGCAGCGCGGACTTTTGATGACGGCGACGTATTCGGCCTTGATCCGGCGATCTACCGACAAGGGTACCGACTGAAAATAATCGACGGTCAAGAGCCATATCTGATGCCCCGCCCGTCGAATATCGGCAACAACAGCGACCAGTTCCGGGTCTGTTTCCAGACCGGCTGTCACGACTCCGGTCCGTTTACCGATTCCGCCAACATGAACACCAACCTGGTGACAGACGGAACCAACAAACACACCTATCACCTGAACTTTAACAACCAGGAAATGGCTGCAGCCGACTGGTCGGGGTCAAACAACAGCCGCATGACCTGTGTCGTCTGCCATAACGTGCACGGCTCGACCCGACTCGCTATGGTACGGGATGGCAAACTGATTGACCGTGAGCCCGGCCTGCAGATCTGGTACAAAAACGATGCCGTCACCTTTATTGACGTTAACACCTCGAACCCACCCGAGCCCGCAGATCTGCCGCTGTCGGCGAGTGACGGCACCGCCTGGCTCGCGGGCACTTCATCAAACCTCTGCGCCCACTGCCACGGCTGGAATATCAGGACAGAGGATCGCCCTCCCTTCCAGGATGTCGCCCAGGCTCCACTTCTGGAGTGGGAGGGCAGCAATGGCTTGGTCTCCGCTGGTGTCGCCCCTGGCAGTGCTCTTGGCAACAGCACCTTCACCTTCCGGGTCTCATATAGTGACATCAACAACGACAGTCCGAGCCCGATTGAGATCTGGGTAGACCAGAATGACAATGGCAGCTACGAGGCCGGCGAAAAGTATGCAATGTCTGAAACTGACGTAACAGACATGAATATATTTAACGGCAAGAACTACACGAAGAGTCTCTCCATCGCCAAGGCCAGCGACGGCATTCTCAGATATCGTTTTTATGCCCATGACGGTGTTCTGGAAGCGACTGGTGCACCGACTGCCGACAGCACGATAACCATTTTCAATAATGCTCCGGTCTTAACCTGGACAGGTGAGAACTTTTACCAGGCTGATGGCACCAACCCTGATAACGGTGGCAATGGTGATACTTTCACCTTCCGCATCGACTTTACAGACCCTGACAATGAAGCACCATCGACCATTCAGGTCTGGATCGATGAGAACGATAACGACAGCTATGAAGCCGGTGAGAAATATACTCTGACCGAGGTTGACAGCGGTGACACAACCTACAGCGACGGCAAGCTCTATGCCCGCAGTCTGGCCCTTGCTCATACCGGAGACGGCAACCTCAAATATCGCTTCTACGCTGCTGATGCGGATGATGATGCAACAGGGGATCCGGCCCAGGATGCCGTACTGACCGTTCAGGTCGGAGCCAACAGCCCGCCATCCCTGGAGTTTGTTGAGGCCGGGTGTACTGTCAGTGGTGTGAAGCCGCAGTCTGGAGCCACCGGCGCCGACTTTGTCTTCACGGTAAGTTATGCGGATACGGAGGGACAGTGCCCGCCTGGCGCAAGTGACATCCAGATTTTTGTCGATGTTAACGACAACCTCATATATGAACCCTCTGAACAGTACGATCTGACAGAAGTAGATGCTGGAGATACCGACTGCACCGATGGCAAGCTCTTTACCACCACCAAGGCACTCATCCTCGCCGGTGACAACGTCCTGGCCTATCGTTTCTATGCAACGGATGGGACCGATACGGCAGTTGGCGAACCAGTCGGCGACCACAGTGTGACGGTCGTCGATGCGCTCAAGGTCCGCCCTGCAGGCGGTTCAGGCTGGTATAGCACAATCCAGTCGGCTATTGATGCCATCGACGGTACACATACCGTTCTGGTTTATGACGGAACCTACAACGAAGATGTCCTGTTCGAATACGGTAGTGACGACAGCAACACCACGCTCCGCTCGGTCTGCGGCCCGGACACAACTATCATCAGCGGTAGCGGCAGCGACACCACGGTCACGTTCAGTCGCCATAGCAGCAGCCAGATTGACGGTTTCCAGGTGACCGGAGGCACTACCGGCATTGAGGTTCATGGCACGCAAGTGACGATCAACAACTGTCAGGTACACGACAACAACGGACTCAACGGCGGTGGGCTCTCTGTTATCCAGTCCGGCGACATGCCGAAACTGACTCTAACCAATTCAGAGATCTACAATAACAGTTCGGACAGAGGGGGCGGTGTCCGTATCTGGAGAGGGACGGGGCACCTCATCAGCAACTCGATCATCAGGAACAATACGATCACAGGTGATTCTCTGGCGGATGGCGGTGGCGGACTGCATGTCTTCCAGGTTGGCATGCTAACCATCAATAACTCTATCATCCAGGACAATGCGACCGTAGGGTATCCCGGCGGCGGGCTATATGTAACTCAGGTTACCGAGCTTACCGTCAGTGACAGTATCGTACGCGACAACACATCGGATAACAGCGGCGGCGGGCTCCTCAACGACCAATCGACCATCAATTTTATTCGCAGCATCATCATCGGCAATACGGCTACTGGTTCAGGAGGAGCGGTCAGCCATCCCAGTGCAGGAAGTAATTTGTTTTTTGAAAACTGTATCGTAGCTGACAACCGGGCCTCCCAAGGCGGTATGGCTTTTGTCAACGGTGGAATTTTTGACATCGTCAATTCGACTATCGCCAACAACCGGGCAACCGATCACAGTGGAGCGATCTACAACCAGCTCGCGACAATCACGATTCGCAACAGTATCCTGTGGGGCAACCGGGCGGGAACCGTCGGCCACATTGCCCACTTCAACGGCGGCTCAATAACCATCACCGATTCCATTATCCAGAATGATGATGACGGAAACTTCGCCGACACGCCTTTTTTTACCGCAGGTGGAACCACAGCGGTCAGCGGCTTTGCCTCGGAAGACGATCCCTGGTTTGTGGGTGGTGGCGACTATCATCTCCTGGCCCCCTCTCCGGCGGTTGATAACGCCTCCGCAACTCATGCTCCAGCACAGGATATCGACGGCCAGAGCAGACCACAGGGTGCGGCGGATGATATCGGTGCGGATGAATATCTACCATAGTAGCCAATTTCATATAGCCAGCAGGAAGGCGGAAAGAAGAATACACCATGTGTAAAATTTTAGCCGTTGACGATTGTCGTTGGATTCGCGAACTTATGGAGGTGGTGTTGACCCTGCATGGCTACAGCGTGACAACAGCCTGCAGCGGTTCCGAGGCGATAAGAAAGTTTGATGAAACAGATTACGATCTGGTTATCACTGACATCTGCATGCCAGGTTCCGACGGTAACGCCCTTGCTCAACATATCAAATCACTCACAAGGTCAGTACCGGTTATTGCCCATACAGGAAGTTGCGAACTGGCTGGGAAGGCGTTTGACCGGATCCTGCCCAAGCCTGCACATGCGCAAGAACTGTTCGATATTATTGATGAGTTGTCTGGTCCAGAAGTGCAGAGTAAATAACCGGAAATATTTACAGGAAAGAACTTAGCAACTTTTGATAAGGAAGACACTGTCTGCCAACCGGCAGTGTTAAGAGAAACGGGACTATCATGAACAATCAATTTGTGTTGATTGCATCTGATGATCATACAAGCGCAAAAAATCTTGAACAGGCCATTCTGTCGTTCGGTTGTCGAGTAGCAACAATATCGCGAGAATACATGACATCAACCAGAGTCAATGAATTTCGGCCCTCGCTGTTGATTCTCGATCTGGAGCGACAGGGCTCAGCAGCACACGAACAGCTGTCATGGCAGGAAAATATATATATTCAGCAGTCTTACCCTGTGCTGGCTCTCTCAACTCAACCTCTGCAGGCATCTCCAGCTTCGACAAATTTGGAGTATTTGCAGAAACCCGTTGATGTTGAACATGTCAGGCGACATCTTGTGGAGTTGAAAAACACACGCACTTCTTCTGTGGAAGTTTATCCCTCAGACCCTGATTCCAAGGTCCTGGACGAGATCCGGACGTTTCTTCTGGCCAGATGCGGGCTTGATTTCAGCTGGGGAATCCAGAAGAATCTTGAACGTTCGCTCAAACAGCGCATGGAGATTCTCGACATCGTTGAGTATGCCGACTACCTTAAGCGGCTAAATTTATGCTCTTCGGTTTGTGATGAACTGTCCAGCTTAATTGACATCCTGACAGTGGGCGAAACGAGTCTCTTTCGCTATGAGGCTCATGATAAAGCCCTGGTTGAGTCGGCCCTGCCGGAAATTATTCAGCGCAAGGGTCGTGAACGATCTCTGAAAATATGGTCGGCTGGCTGTGCGACTGGTGAAGAATCCTATACTCTGGCCTTGCTGATCAAAAAGCATTTTCCTCAACTGCTTGAGTGGGACCTTCGCATCCTGGCGACAGATATCAACCGAAGATTTCTTAGACAAGCAAACGTCGGTTGGTTCTCTGAACGATCCATGCGTACCGTTCCACAGGACCTGTGCGAAAAATTCTTCATATGCAAACAGGGAGGGTATCTCCTCTCCGAAGAAATCCGAAACATGGTCTCCTTTGAATACCTGAATCTGCACAACGGACAATTCCCCGTCGAGAAAGAAATGTCGGTCGATTTCGATGTCATCCTGTGTCGCAATGTACTGATCTATTTCGATGCAGTAACCCGCAAAACGACTCTGACGCGGTTGATTAATAATCTTCATCCTGAAGGTTATATGTTTTTCGGCCACACCGAGATGATGCAAAATGTTTCAAGTCGGTTGCAGACGGAACGACAGGGAAGGGCCTTTTATTACAAGCTACAGACTCCTTTTGAGTGTAGCAGGTGACATGTATGGAAAACTATTAAACAACATGAAAGCACTTTTCCAAAAAATAAATGCATTTGAGATCTTGACGATTGCTTGTGTCGTCTTCACTCTTTTCTATTTTAAACTGCTCTGGAGTGCTCCGGATATTGATACGGCCTTCACTTTGGATTATCTGTGCAGCTATGGTAATCTTTGCCTGCTGGCTCTCAGCTTGGGACTTACGTTGTCACTCTATCTTCTTGTGCGGTACTTTTTAAACGCTGAGTAAGCGGAGAGCAGCTCGGCGAAGGAATTCATTTAATGGCTAAAGAACTGCGTGTTCTATTAATTGAAGACCGTGAAGACGACTCTCTTCTGTTGGTTCGCTGCCTCAAGAATGGAGGTTACCAACCGGTCCATCAGCGGGTCGACAATGCCAGGGACCTGTGCCAAGCCCTGGAACAGAACAACTGGGATCTGGTCCTTTCTGATTTCAACATGCCTGGTTTCAATGGTCATGAAGCCCTCAAAATCGTTTCTGTCAGTCACCCCGATATCCCGTTTATCATCGTCTCCGGCGCAATAGGCGAAGAACTCGCCGTCTCACTAGTTAAAGCCGGTGCGGCCGATTACGTAATGAAGCACAATCTGGAACGGTTGCCGACTGCAGTCGACCGTGCCCTACGCGAAGCCCATGAGCGGAGGCTCTACCGGGAGGCGCAGACTCAGCTCATGCATTCCGAGAAGAAGTTCCGCAGCCTGTTTGAAGGTGCTGGCGATGCAATCTTCTTTTATGACCTGACTGGGCAGATTCTCGAGGTTAACCATGTTGCCTGTGAATGTTCGAGTATGGATCGGTCAGAACTACTGACCCAAAATGTGCGAGAACTCATGCCGAAAGATCTGGCTGAGGGCTTCTCCGGGCGCATGGAATTGCTGCAACAGAGGGGTGAGTTGGTCTACGAATCCTTATTGGTGCAGAAAGAGGGCTCGGATCTCCCCGTCGAGGTCAACAGCCGTTTGATGGAATACATGGGTCAGCCGGCGGTTTTGAGTCTGTTGCGTGACATCACCGAGCGCAAACAGGCCGCCGACAATCTGCACAAGGCGTTGCTTACGGCTGAAGAGGCGATGGATAAGGTCCACGCGATTCTGCGCTCGATGGTCGACGGTCTGATCGTTACCGATCAGAATGGCCTGATCGCTCTGATCAACCGCAAGGCTGAGGAACTGCTACGGGTCGAATCCCGGTTTGTGGTTGGCCAGAAGATTGACGAGACGATCACCCAGAAGGTCTTGGTGAAGGCTGTCCTGTCGGCACTCAACGGCGATCACAAAAAGGGGACGGTCGAGTGGGAAAGCGCTGTCCCAGGCGACAAACACCTGCAGATCATCCAGGCCGGGACCACGGCGGTCAGGAGCCAGGAAGGAAGCGAGACGGGCGTGATTGCTATCCTGCGTGATGTCACCCGGGAACGTGAACTCGACCGCATGAAGAGCGAATTTGTCACGGTTGCTGCCCACGAGTTGAGTACACCGCTGGCGACAATCATGGGATTTGCTGAACTGCTGATCAACCAGGAAGATTTGCCACATAAGGTCCAGCGGGAATCGCTGCAATATATCTTTGAGAAGACAGAAGCTCTGGAGAAGATC
>JAUWTX010000140.1 GCA_030614505.1 Desulfuromonadales bacterium | reverse complement strand
GCATCAAACATGGTCAGCAGGATCCCGCGGATTGTCAGTCCGGGATTCAATTCTCGCTGAATCAAGCGCACCGTGTTGATCAACTGACTCAAGCCCTCCATGGCGTAAAACTCGCACTGAAGGGGTATTAATACACTGTCAGCAGCGGTGAGGGCGTTAATCGTCAACAGACCGAGAGAAGGAGGACAATCGATCAAGATGTAATCGTAATTTTCGCTGACTGCAGAGAGGGCGGTTTTTAACTTGTTTTCACGTGCCAGGGCCGAGATCAGCTCCACCTCGGCACCAATCAAGTCGGGATTGGCTGGCAGCAGGTGAAGAGGACCGAGACTCGTAGTTTGGCACAGTGTCTCGATCGGAACGGCACCGATCAGAGCATGATAAACCGTCTGCTCCATACTGTGCGGATCGACACCGACCCCACTGGTGGCATTGGCCTGGGGATCCAGGTCGACCAACAGGGTGCGTTTCTCAGCAACAGCCAGAGATGCTGCAAGATTCACCGCTGTCGTGGTCTTGCCGACGCCGCCTTTTTGATTGGCAATGGCGATTATCTGGGCCAAGCCTCTAGTCTCCTCTAAGGTGAAGTTTTTTAAGTCGCTCAGATTAACATAAGCACCTGGATCTGCAAAGGAAATTTGCCTAGAGATGACAAACCACCAGATATTGATATACCACCAAAAACAAACACTATATGTGGTGGAAATGTTACTTTAATAGGTCAATTTAACCTTACTGCGGGTCAACTCAACCAAGCAACGTTCGGCTCCGGAAACAGGCAAGTTTAATCTATGCAGGGCAGCAGACCAGCCGGCCTGTCTCAGGAGGTCGTGCTGTTCAGAAAGCTCACGGTGCCCTTCGGGCCCCTTCATGGCAACCAGACGGCCACCCGGGGCGAGAAACGGCTCAGCCAAGGCAACCAGTTCGCCGAGAGAACAAAGAGCCCGGGCGGTCAGCAAATCGAAACCAGACCGGTAATCCAGGTGATCCGCCAACCTCTCGACACGCTCATGAATCGCCGTGAAGCCCTGCAAACCAAGGGTTCGCACGATATGGCGCTGAAAGTCCACTTTTTTACCCACGGCATCAACAGAGACAACTTCGAGCTCGGGACAGACGATTTTCAAGGGCAACGCGGGGAAACCGGCACCGGACCCGATATCGAGAAGACGGGTCGATTGCCGGGCAAAAGGCAGTAAGGTCAAGGAATCGACCAGGTGCTTCTCCAGCACTTCATCACGGTCAGTGATTGCAGTCAAATTGCGGCGCTGGTTCCAGCGTAAGAGCTCATCGACCAGTTGTTCCAACAGAAGGGTGGTCTCCGCGGAGATTTTCAAGTCGAGCACGCGCAAAAGCTCAGTCAACGCCAAGGCAACCCCCTTCAGCGCCGTAGAAAAACAGTCAAGATAGCAACTGCAGCAGGAGTAACCCCGGGGATCCTCCCGGCCTGGCCAAGGGTGCGAGGTGCCACCCGTTTGAGTTTTTCCCGGACCTCGGCAGAAAAACCACTGACGGTATCGTAATCAAAACCCTCAGGAATCTCCAGAGACTCCAGGCGCCGGAAGCGCTCTACCTGTTCCTGCTGACGACGAATATATCCAGCGTATTTGATCTCGGTTTCCAGCTCACTGCGGACCTCCTGAGAAAAAGAGGCCAACTCCGCATCGAGAAAATCGAGATCGCCTATGCCGATTTCCGGCCGACGCAATAACTCCTCGAGAGAAGCACCATTTTTCAAACCCTGAAGACCCAGGCGATCTAACGCCTCGTGATTCCCCGGAGAGATTCGCTTTGTCCGTAAACGTTCATTGCCACGCTCCAGGTCGACAAGTTTTTTCGAAAACTTCTCCCAGCGCTCATCCGTTAACAAACCAACTTCCCGCCCAAGCGGACTGAGTCTCTGGTCGGCATTGTCTTCGCGCAACAACAGACGATATTCAGCACGAGAGGTAAACATCCGGTAAGGCTCCTTAGTCCCCAGGTTCACAAGGTCATCCACCAGAACACCAAGATAGCCCTGATCTCGACCTATCACTACCGGCTCGCGGCCTTTAACCTGTAGCACTGCATTGATGCCAGCCAGCAACCCCTGGCCTGCGGCTTCTTCATAACCAGAGGTACCGTTGATCTGGCCTGCATGATAAAGACCGCGCAACAATTTTGTTTCAAGACTCGGCTTCAGTTGAATCGGATCGACATAATCGTATTCAATTGCGTAGCCTGGTCGCATAATCTCAACCCGCTCAAGACCTTTCATCGTTCTCAGGTAAGCCAACTGAACGTCGACAGGCAGCGAGGTGGATACGCCGTTAGGATAAACTTCGCCACTCGTAAGACCTTCCGGCTCCAAAAAGATCTGATGATGGTCCTTCTCTGGAAAACGCACCACCTTGTCCTCAATTGACGGGCAATAACGAGGACCAACACCCTCAATAACACCGGAATAAAGAGGAGAGCGGTCTAAACCACCACGGATCACCTCATGGGTGCGTTCGTTAGTGTAAGTGATGTGACAGGGGACTTGCGGGCGATCCAGGCCCAGCGTATCAGCGGAAAAAGGTTTGGGGACAGGATCTCCTGGCTGCTCTTCCAGAACAGAAAAATCAATCGTTGCGGCGTCCAAACGAGGAGGCGTTCCGGTTTTCAGGCGACCTACATCAAAACCAAGGGTGCGTAATTGGTCCGAAAGCCCCTCTGAGGGAGGCTCTCCGGCCCGTCCGCCCGGATAATGGGACAAACCGACATGTATGAGCCCGCGCATAAAAGTCCCGGTCGTCAGGATAACCGTTGGCGCCAGAAACCGCAGACCGTCGCGAGTCTCCACCCCGGCAACCCCTTCTCCCTCGACCACCAGACTGATGACCTGGCCTTGTTTGAGGTCAAGACCCTCCTGGGCCTCAACGACCTGCTTCATACGAGCCCGATAAAGGTCTCGGTCAGCCTGGGCGCGTGACGCTCTTACTGCAGGCCCCTTCTTGGTATTGAGAACCCGGAACTGTATACCGGTAGCGTCGATATTGCGTGCCATCTCACCACCCAGGGCATCGATCTCTCGCACCAGGTGCCCTTTGGCCAAACCTCCAATTGCCGGATTGCACGACATCTGGGCAACGGCATCAAGGTTAAGCGTCAAAAGCAGGGCCTGGCACCCCATACGAGCCGCCGCCAACGCCGCTTCACAACCGGCATGGCCGGCGCCGACCACGATGATATCGTAGTTTTCCGCCATAAGATCAAACCTTCTTCTACCAACACATTACCAATGTTTCACGTGGAACAGTCTGCCACAGGCGGCCAGATAATGTTTCACGTGGAACACATAGCTACTTACCGACACAGAATTGACTAAAAATCTGATCAAGGATCTCATCCGGCGTGGTTTCTCCGGTAATCAAGCCAAGGGCAGATAACGCCTCACGAAGATCCATCGCCAAACACTCCAGAGGAGCCGAATCTTCAGCCGAAGCTAAAAGTTCTTTAAGGGCAGCCTTGGTCAGCAACAAAGCATCTCGGTGACGGCGCTCAGTGACCACAACACCCTCCTCTCCCTCAGAAGAGGCCGCACCACCCTTGAGGAGGCCAAGAATCGCTTCAGATAAATCGTCCAGACCGAGGCTATATTTAGCCGAGACAGAAACCCTGCACGGAAAACCAACCAATCGTTCGAGATCACAATTTTGTGCCTGATCGCTCTTATTGACAACCACCAGTGTATTATCAGGCCGACACAACTCCAGAGCCAGAATGTCCTGGCCAGTCAAGGGACAAGAGCCATCTACAACCATCAGAACCAGATCGGCGACGGCGGCCTTTTCCCTCGCACGGCGCACACCTTCCTGTTCGACCGGATCATCAGTATCCCGGACCCCGGCCGCATCAACCAGGCGAACAGGGAAGCCAGCCAGAACCAACTGTTCCTCCAGGGTGTCACGGGTTGTGCCGGCAATTTCGTTAACGATTGCTCTTGATTCGCCAAGGATAGCGTTCATTAAAGAGCTTTTGCCAACATTGGGCCGCCCAAGAATCAGAACATTGACCCCCTCACGCAAAACACGACCAACATCAAAACTGCCAACAAGGGTGTCTACCTGCAGGGATATCTTCCGAAGCGGAGCAAGCAAACCGGGAAGATCCAGGGCGCCGACTTCATCATCAGGAAAGTCGATGTGAGCCTCCAGCAGGGCCAGGGATTGCTTGAGTTGTTCAGAAAACTTATAGATCTTTTGGGAAAGGTGACCATCAAGCTGGTCCAGAGCAACACGGCTAGCACGCTCTGATCGTGCCTTGATCACCCCGATAACCGCTTCAGCTTGTGCCAGGTCCAGACGACCATTCAAAAAGGCTCGCTGAGTAAACTCTCCCGGTCCGGCCATACGGGCGCCTGCCTTAAGAAAGAGGTCGAGAACGCTGCGCAGGATCTGGGTGCCTCCATGACAATGAATCTCAACCACATCCTCGCCGGTATAAGATCGAGGCGCGCGCATAATCACAGCCAGAACCTCATCAACCCGCTCTTCATCGCTATTAAACAGCTTCCCGTAATAAAGCCGGTGTGATTCCATTCTGGTGATGGTCGTATTTCCACGGAATGTAGTGCCGAGAAAGTCGACAGCCCGTGGACCGGAGAGGCGGACAATGCCTACACCTCCCTCGCCAGGCGGAGTAGCGGGGGCGACAATAGTATCAAGCGACAACATCAACTAACCCCGCAACTGAAGAATGATGATCTTACGACCCCCTTCGTGATTCTTCGAACTAGACTCAAGGTCTGACTCCTGCTTAAACAGTTCATGAAGAATACGCCGTTCACCAATGAACAGGGGTGGGGTGGTGGCTGGTTTGCCTGACCGGCGTACTTTTTTGACCAGACGGTGGGCAAGACGATTTAGAAACACCTGCCGGCGCCCCCGATAGCCATCAACATCAAACAAAATTGGTGTGCGGTCCGTGGTCAGGCGATCTGTCATGGTACCGATCAGGGTTTGCAGCGCATCCAGGGTCTGTCCATGACGACCGATCAGAAGGCTCGGATCCTGTGCCGTCAGGTTGAGTTCAATTCGGTTGTTGGATGAATTTAGAGCAATATCAGCGTCAAGGGCGCTCAAATGCAATAACCGGTGGGCAAGTTGGCGGGCAATAACCCCGCGATCATGCAGCCTGACACGGACCCGGGCCGATTGCCGGCCAAACATGCCGAGCAGGCCCGATGATTGAACCTGCAAGACTTCAACGTCAACCTCGGCGCGAGTACAGTCCAGTTGCGCCAGCGCCTTTTCTACCGCCGCATCCAGGCTTTCAGCCGCAACTTCGACATGCAGATGCTGTTGCTTCATAGTACGCGATCAGGTGGCTTTGCGGTGAATGAAGTATTGCTGCAAAATGGTTAAAAGGTTGTTTACCAACCAATAGAGGACCAGACCTGACGGGAAGTTCAGGAACATGAAAGTGAAGATGACCGGCATCATCATGAAGATCTTGGCCTGCATCGGATCGGCTGTTGTCGGCGTCATCTTCTGCTGTACAAACATACTCGCACCCATCAGCAGAGGTGTGATGTAATAAGGGTCCTTGGCGGAAAGATCCGTCAACCAGAAAGCAAAGTCCGCATGCCGCAAAGTAATCGAATCAAGGAGAACCCTGTAGAGGGCAAAGAAGACCGGTATCTGCACCAGCATCGGCAGACAGCCGCCCAACGGGTTGACACTATGAGTCTTGTAAAGCGCCATCATCTCTTTGTTCAGACGCTCTTTGTCGCTTTTGAACCTCTCGCGCAACTTCGCCATCTCCGGCTGAAGTTTCTGCATCGACTTCATCGATGAGTAACTCTTGTGGGTCAAGGGCCAGAAAATCAGCTTGATCAAGACCGTCAGGAGAATAATGGCTACACCGTAATTCTTGAAGTAACCGTAGAAAAAGATCAAAACCGTAAAGAGGGGCTGAGACAGCACATTAAAGAAACCGAAATGAACAACCATGTCCAGTTGGTGTCCAGCAGCCTTGAGAAGAGGTGGCTCTTTCGGGCCTATAAAAACCATATAATTCATTTTGCGCCGCTCACCGCTT
>JAUWTX010000235.1 GCA_030614505.1 Desulfuromonadales bacterium | reverse complement strand
GTATGGAGCCACAGGCGGGAAGTCAGGTGGTCAAGGCCCAGGTGCCAATGGCTGAAGTCCTGAAGTATGCCCCGGAACTCCGCTCCATGACCTCTGACCGCGGCCTCTTTACCATGGAATTCACACATTATGAAGAAGTGCCTTCCCATCTAATGGCAAAATTGCTGGAGGAACTCAAAAAGAAAGACGAGTAGTTAGTTTCTGTCAGGAAACCGCCCTTTTCCGCAATCTCGGCGTCAATCTGCGCATTTGATTGTGCGGCGTAAAGTACTACGCCTCCGCTCAAATACTTGATTTCCTTGACCTTGCGAAAAATTGCTGGTTTCCAAATCAGAAACTGGTTTCTCTTAGAATTCGAACAAACACAGTAGTTATTGCAAGAGGAGTGAAAAATGGAGACGGATTGTCCCAAAGTTTTAGAAGTCTTCGGTAGCGGCATCATCGGTGTTTTTCTGGTCATGATCCTTCTTCAGCTTTTGACCCAGCTCAGCACCAGAGTTATCGACGTTGTCGAAAAATGGAACAAAGACGACGAAGCGCAAGCTGAACCGAAGAAATAGACTGTCCTGAAGTAAAAGACTAAGGGGATACACCATGTTCAACATACTCAAAGAACTTATTTATTCAAGCGGTGCAGTCAGCCTGACCGGCGGCAACCTGGTGATGTGGCTGGTGGCTTTTGTGCTGCTTTATCTGGCTATCAAGAAAAAGTACGAGCCGCTTCTGCTGCTACCAATCGCCTTCGGCATACTGGTCGTCAATCTGCCGCTGACGTTTCTCATGGAGCCCGAGCACGGTCTGATCTGGTTCTTTTACCATTATGGTATTGAGCAGGATATCATTCCGCCGCTTATTTTTCTTGGGCTCGGAGCGATGATCGACTTCGGTCCTCTGATCGCCAACCCCAAGACCCTGCTTCTGGGAGCGGGAGCTCAGGCCGGACTTTACGTCACCTTCTTCGCCGCCATCCTGTTCGGTTTCGATCTTCAGGAGGCTGGCTCCATTGCCATTATTGGCGGAGCTGACGGCCCGACCACCATCTACCTGACCTCCAAGCTTGCTCCGCATTTACTCGGTGCCACGGCGGTCTCTGCCTACGCCTACATGGCCCTGGTGCCGATCATTCAGCCACCGATGATGAAGCTGCTGACCACCGATCATGAGCGCAAGATCGTTATGACCAAGCTGCGCCCGGTGAGCAAGTTACAGAAGATCTGCTTTCCCATTGTCACCGGCATGACCATCATGCTGGTGGTGCCTCCAGCGGCGCCGTTGATCTCCATGCTCATGCTTGGCAACCTCTTCAAAGAGTCGGGAGTTGTCGAGCGCTTGACCAATGCCGCTTCCAACGAGTTGATGAACATCGTCACCATTTTTCTCGGCCTGTCCATCGGCGCGACCATGACCGCCTCGACCTTTCTGAGCCCCAAGGTTTTGTTCATTTTCTTCCTCGGCTTGTTTGCCTTCGTTATCAGTACCGCAGCAGGGTTGCTCATGGCCAAGTTCATGAACCTGTTTCTTAAAGACAAGATCAACCCGCTCATCGGAGCGGCTGGCGTATCAGCCGTACCCATGGCGGCCCGTTGCGTCCATAAGGTCGGCTCCGAAGCCAACCGGCGCAATTACCTGCTGATGTATGCCATGGGACCGAATGTGGCTGGCGTTATTGGAACTGTGGTGGCTGCGGCCATTCTGCTGAAAAATCTCGGATAAGTTTGTTATAGTAAAGAGCCTCAAAACCAACCATAAAAAAGGAGAAAATCGATGCCTGAACTGATTGCACCTCTTGCCGGAAATGTCTGGAAAGTCCTTATCGCTGTTGGCGACAAAGTCGAGATGGACGATGAGGTGATCATCCTCGAGGCCCTGAAGATGGAGACTCCCATCTATTGTGATGACAGTGGTACCGTCACTGAGCTCAGGGTAAAAGAAGGTGACGCGGTTGAAGAGGGCGCTGTTCTGGTCGTTATCGACTGATTCTGCAATCTTTCGTAAATCGTAATTTATATCTGAATCCTTGAGTAATTGATGAATTCAGGTTGTCGTTAATCCAGTGTGAATCTGAACACTGCGAAAGGGATTTGTTATGTCACGCAAGCAAACACCACTGCGCCCGTATTTTGAGAAAATGACTGAAATTGGCAAGGAACTCAGGGAAGGAGAGGTGCGCCGCTCCCAGGCCAACGTCGATCTTGTCCGCGAGCAAGAGGAACTTATCGCCCAGGAAATTCAACGGGTGAAAAACGCAGGGATCCCCGCCGAGAAGATTCACCAGCGCGGTGGGATGACCATCTACGACCGCCTCGAATATCTGGTTGATGAGGGCACCTGGCACCCTCTGCACAGTCTTTACAATCCGACCGATAACGTAGAGGGCTGCACCGGGGTTGTCGATGGTCTCGGCAAGATCGAGGGCAAGTGGGCAGTCATCATCGGCTTTGACAAT
Source organism: Desulfuromonadales bacterium (assembly GCA_030614505.1). GTDB lineage: Bacteria > Desulfobacterota > Desulfuromonadia > Desulfuromonadales > BM103 > M0040. The sequence continues at coordinate 1,537 of JAUWTX010000235.1, read as the reverse complement.
AAAGTCATGGCTGGTGCCTGGATCGCCGGACAGTCCGAAAATATCCTCATGGTTACCGATCTGGCCAAGCGTCTCAACATACCTTTAGTCTGGTTGACCAACTGCAGCGGCGTCAAGCTTATGGAGCAGGAGACCGTCTACGCAGGTCGCCGTTCCAGTGGCGCGCCTTTCTTTCGTCACGCCGATCTCAACCATATGGGGATACCGATTCTCAACGGCATCTATGGTACCAACCCGGCCGGTGGTGGCTACCAGGGGATCAGCCCCACCATTTTGATAGCGCACGATGGCGCGAACATCGCTGTTGGCGGTGCCGGTATTGTCGGTGGTATGAATCCAAAAGGCTACATCGATGAAGAGGCCGCCCAGGCGCTCATCGAAGGAACAAAGAACTTCAAGGGCAAGGCTCCGGGCCGGGTGGAAACTCACTTCGACCAGACTGCTTATTTTCGTGAAGCCCATGATACCGAGGAGGGCGTTCTCGATGGCATCAAGGATTACATGCGCATGATGCCCGCTTACGATCCGACCATGTTCCGGGTGGCTGAACCTGCAGAACCGAGGCTGGCAGTCGAGGATCTCAATATGCTCCTTCCCGCCAACCAGAAACGTCCCTACGATGCAGTACAGGTCCTGGCACGCCTCACTGACAACAGCGAGTTTATGGAATACCGCCCCGACTACGGTCGTGAGGTGTTTACCGGTATTGCCAAGATCGACGGCTTCCCGGTCGCTTTTGTCGGCAACCAGCAAGGTGTTTTTCCTGGCTATCCGGATTACGCCAACGGCGAGTATCCCGGCGTCGGCGGTAAGCACTACCGCGAAGGACTCATTAAACAGGGGGAGTTTGTCACCCTCTGTGGCCGTGACAACCTGCCGATTATCTGGTTGCAGGATACCACCGGCATCGATGTCGGCGATCTTGCTGAAGAAGCGGAACTACTCGCTTTGGGCCAGTCGCTGGTCTATTCCATCGAGCAGACCGAGCTCTCCATGATGTGTATTGTACTGCGCAAGGGGACTGCTGCTGCCCACTACATCATGTGCGGTCCCCAGGCAAACAACAACAATGCCTTCACCCTCGGTACCCCGCTCACCGAGATCTATGTCATGCACGGTGAAACTGCTGCTGCCGCCTCTTATGCCCGTCGCCTGGTCAAGGAAGATGATGCCGGGAATGATCTCACGCCGACCCTGGAGAAGATGAACCAGATGATCCAGGATTATCAGGACAAGTCGACCCCGGCTTACAGCGCCAAAAAGGGTTTTGTCGATGAGATAGTCTCACTGCCTGAGTTGCGCAACTACATCAAGGCTTTCACTTGCGCTAACTACCAGAATCCAAAATCGATCACTCCTGTGCACCAGCTGCTTTTGCCCCGCATAATCAATGGGTAATTGCCTTGCCACACACTGATAGCAGAAACATGCCCGGCCCCGGACGACATCGTTTGAGGCCGGTGTTCTTCTGCTCTGAAGGGACAGCTGCATGAGTTTTGTTACAAATAATGTAGAGGCTCACTACGCCCATCAGAAT
>JAUWTX010000245.1 GCA_030614505.1 Desulfuromonadales bacterium | reverse complement strand
TATGCGGGCCTGATCCATCGTGGCTGCGCGATCCTGACCTTCTACTATTTTGCTTCGACTCTTATTCTGAGCTTCGACTTCCTCTTCTTGAGCAAGAAGAAGCACCCTGGCGACATGTGGCTGACACGCCTGTTCGGCCCAGATTCACTCTGTCCGAACCTGCGAGACATCCTTGAAGTCGTAGCAATGGTGCGCTGGTTCCTCTTCCTGGGACCGAAGCCCACCTTTGAGCGTTGGACCTACTGGGAAAAATTCGACTGCGTGGCAGTCTTCTGGGGTCTGTTTGCCATCGGTGGCTCAGGACTGATGCTCTGGTTCCCGGAATTTTTCGGCTACTTCCTGCCGGGCTGGATGTTCAATGTCGCCACGATTGTACACTCCGACGAGGCTCTGCTGGCAACCGGCTTTATCTTCACCGTGCATTTCTTCAATACTCACGGCCGGCCGGAGAAGTTCCCCATGGACTTCGTCATCTTCAACGGCCAGATGGCCAAAGAGGAATTCATTGAAGAACGCGGCGATCAATGGCGTCGTTACGAGGAGCAAGGGGTTACTGAAGAGTACGTCTGCAAAAAGGTCAGCGGCCCGGTCTACGACTTCTGTCTCAAGACATTTGGCTACCTCGCGCTGTTCACCGGAATTGCCTGTCTCTTCCTGATGATCTTTGCTTTCATGGGAGGTAGCGGCCACTAATCCAAACCATTAATATTGCACTATTTTTATAGGGGCTGCCAATCGGCAGCCCCTTTTCTATCTGTGAGACCACACCTTGCGTAACCCACCAAAGAGGCCTTCTGCGGTTAACCTTTTTATTGCATTCATTTTCAGAGTGTGTATTATACGGTGATTTTCACGAATTAAAACCTTGGAAGCTCCTAATATTAAAGATATTTTCGCAGAGGTGTAGAGCATGCTGAAAACTGTATTTGACTGGTGCAAACGACACATTGTTATCTTCACCATTCTCTCGGTGATGTTTGTCGTAATCTTCGGCTTCATCAATATTCAGATTCTTCATATGACTTCTGAACCGGAATTCTGCCACCTCTGTCACCCGGCGCAGGGCTTCGGCCCCTTGGCCGAAGTTGATTCCTGGGAGCATTCGGCCCATGGTGATGCAGGCGTTTCGTGCCTTGACTGCCACGGTCGCCCCGGCGTCCTCGGTTACGCTAAAGCCAAACTAGGTGGGCTGAAAGACACCTATTTGCAGCTGACTATTTCCAGAGAGGAAAAGATGGAAATCCTCTCGAACCCACACGAGGATCTGGTTCCGTCCTGGCACTGCCTCTACTGCCATTCTGACGAAGGCAACGAGACGGTCCGCAATAACACCAGGGGGCCAATGAAGCTCGCCAATATGCGTATGCTGGATGATGTGGTCAACCCGGCGTTTCGCGAGCGCAAAGGCTTGGCGGATATCATGACTGAGGACTTCGTCGGCGGTACACATTTTGATCACAGCCTGCACATTGAAGACTTTGATCTAACTTGTCGTGATTGTCATTTCGGCATCGTTCACAACCCGGCAACGGCAACGGACCGAATGAACTTCTGCATTGCCTGTCACGCCGATGCCGGTGATGACGCTCCCCAGGTGGCTGATTGCAACGTCTGCCATGAAGCCCAGGTGGGTATGAACGAAGGAGTTGGAATAGAAGGCCTCGAAGTTGTTCCCAATATGATGTACGGCGATGCGGCAGACATGACCTGCACAGACTGCCATACCGGCGTTACCAAAGGCGTCTATCGCCCTTCCTCATCGACTTGTACGGACTGCCACGAAGATGAAGAGTACAAGGAGATCTTCGATGAATGGGCTGCCACGACCAACGCCCGCATTGAAGAACTTAAGGAAACCCGCATCGAAGTAGAAGCTGCTCTGCTTGATGCTGACGCTGCGAAACGTAACACTGCTGAAGTCTGGAAAACCTACATGAGAGCACTCCGCAACCTCAAGTACGTACGTAATGATGGCACCAGCGGTGTTCACAACAACGAATACGCTTTAGCTATTCTTGACAGTGTTGAAGCTGACTTCAAGAAAGCGATGGCTCAGCTTGATTCCGTATGGTAATTGAGCCTTCATAAAAGGAAAAAGGCGCTCGCTGACGCGGGTGCCTTTTTTTATGCTGTAATAACAGCCGACAATATCAATAAACCTTCACCGGTCAGGGACTCAATGTTCGGCCTCATCATTAGCAGCCTTGGTCTCTGGTTCAACAGCCTTGTTCCAGCGACCGAGAACAAATGATGCCAACGCCGCAACCAGACCGAAAGTAAAAACACTGATCATCAACGGCATGCCCTTCAACTGAACCATATCCATTAAGAACACCTTGCCGGCTCCAATCACGGTAATCACGATCGCCACATTGCGCAACTCCTTGTTGCGCCGCATCAGACTCAGCCACAGCAGAACCGCTGCCGTCACATTGATCAAAACCGATTGCGCACCACCAAAAGCACTGTGAGTTGCTGTGTGCAGAAAATCGAGGACCTGATAAAGGCCAACCCGCATGGTGAAAAATCCGCTGGTCAGGGCAGCTATCAGCAGTACACTCGCACCACGGTCATTTTTATTGAATTTGTCGATGAACGAATCCCCGGGAGCAAGAGGATGTCGACGAGCCCAGAAATAATGTAAGAAAGCAATGGTTGCTAACAAACCGGAAGAGAACGCACTGACGATCGATGGCTTGGTGCCGTCGGTTGTCCACAGCAGGACAACCAATGCTGAACAAGCATAGAGCTGCAGGAGATAGGAAACCAGCCTCAAACCGAGGCTGCTACGCCGCACAGAGACCCATACCAGACCAACGGCGAGTACGGCGACAAGAGCCGTAGCAATTACCGCATGACCAATGGCCATCGGTGCCGTAAAAGCCATGAGTAACCCCCCGGCCAAAGCGAAGGGCGTTGTTCCCAAAGCCCCCCCCTCAGCCCGATGGGCCAGCCACCAGGCAATTCCCAGGTGAGCCAGGGCCGCAATCATTGCCACCCAACCGAAAACAAACGGCGTAGTTAACCCCTGGCCGATAGCATAGATTGCCGCCAGATAAATCCAGCAGACATTAATAACTGGCAGGACAACATCAAACTTGGAGATTTTTTCCTGTACTTTACCCAAAACCCCGAGGAGAGCGACACCGACAAAGACTATCCCCAGAAAAGCGATTGATGGCAATAATCCCCTGACAGAGAATTCGAGGCTTTCAGAACTCATTTTACTCAGGTAGATGGACAACTTCAGATCCCATATCTGGATCATGAAGAGGGTCAGAATGAGTAGTAACCAACGCAGCCAGGAAGCCCTCAGCAGCCTCGTTGCATAGGTGGCAAAAATATTTGCCAACCCCATAATGATGACCAGGTAGGGGAAGACCGGACTTGGATAGTCGAGCGCAAAACTGCCAAAGCTCATACCGAGAGTGCCGACAAAAACCGGCAAGGCCACATGATGAACACGACTGATAATAGTCGCAACCAGACCGGTGACAGCCATGGCCACATAGGCCATTTCAGTCGGCACCGTGGCAAAGACTCGATGAGCCTCGACAACCACGCTGCACATAACCATAACGCCCCAGAGAATAAATACCGGTGCCTGAATGCTCTTCTCTTTATAAGCGAACCAACCGTAGACTATCAACCCCAGGGCATAGAGCATGCCGATAAAGGAACCAAGTTGCAGGTCTATAATACCGCTGTCTGATGCGGTACGTAAGGCAAGGGCGACAGCGACAATAAAACTGGTCGTTGCAATTCGGGACAGGATGTAAGACTTATCAACCCAGGAGAGGATTTCCTCTGAAGTTCCCCCCTTT
>JAUWTX010000283.1 GCA_030614505.1 Desulfuromonadales bacterium | reverse complement strand
GATATCGCCGGGCAAGGGATTGCTAATCCGATTGCCCAGATACTTTCTGCGTCGATGATGCTGCGTTATTCCTTTGGTATGATAGAGGCTGCCGACGCTCTCGACGCGGCCGTGGAGAAAACCCTCAATCAGGGCTATCGTACCGGAGATATTTACCAGGGCAAGGATAGCGAGCAGAAAGTAAACACTGTGGCAATGGGTGATGCGATCATTGCGAACATGTAGAGGCGTGAGGCGCGTGGCGCGTGGCGCGAAAAGTCAAAATCGTATAAAAGGAACAAGCAGATGAAAGTTGGTATTGTTGGTTGGCGAGGGATGGTCGGTTCGGTCCTCATGCAGCGCATGCAGGAAGAAAACGACCTGGACGGTATAGAGCCGGTCTTTTTCTCTACCTCACAGGCAGGGCAGGATGCACCAATGGGTGCCGGTACTCTCAAGAGTGCTGATGACATTGCAGAGCTGAGCCAGCTTGACGTGGTTATCACTTGTCAAGGTGGTGATTATACCAAGTCTGTTCATCCGGAACTGCGTAAAACAGGTTGGAACGGTTATTGGATCGATGCAGCCAGTGCATTGCGGATGGACTCTAACGCGGTCATTATTCTCGACCCTGTCAATCGTGATGTTATCGACGATGCCTTGGCCCAAGGTGTCAAGGATTTCATTGGCGGCAATTGTACGGTCAGCCTGATGCTGATGGCAATCGGTGGTTTGTTCCGTGCTGGTCTGGTGGAATGGGTGTCATCAATGACATATCAGGCTGCCTCAGGTGCCGGTGCACCAAATATGCGTGAACTGCTGAGTCAGATGGGGTCTCTCGAAGATTCCGTTGCAGACCTGTTGAGCAACCCGGCTTCAGCGATCCTCGATATCGATCGTAAGGTCACAGAGTCGTTGCGCAGCAATGACATGCCGACCAATGAGTTTGGTTACCCGCTCGCTGGCAGTTTGTTGCCCTGGATCGACCGTGAAGTCGAAGATGGCCAGAGTCGTGAGGAGTGGAAAGGTTATGCTGAGAGCAACAAGATCCTCGGTTATGACGAACCGGTTCCAATCGATGGTATCTGTGTTCGCGTTGGCTCCATGCGCTGTCACAGCCAGGCCCTGACGATTCGCCTGAACAAGGATCTGCCGATCTCAGAGATCGAAGCTTTGATTGATAACGATAACGATTGGGTCAAGTTGATTCCCAATACCAAAGCTGACTCTCTGCAAGAGTTGACTCCCACTGCGGTTTCCGGAACGCTTGCCATTCCGGTTGGTCGTGTTCGTAAAATGAAGATGGGACCTCAATACCTGTCTGCTTTTACTTGTGGTGATCAGTTGCTTTGGGGGGCGGCAGAACCCTTGCGACGTATGCTGCGTATTCTCAAGGAGCAGGTGTGAGTTGTTCAGAGGTTTTTTTCTGTCTGTTTAATGTACATTGTTGATACGACTTCGGGGGGCCGCTTGGCCCCCTGAATGTTTTTAATCTCTTTCAGGTCACCAAAATTGATCACAACTACTGAAAATGGACTTTATCAGCAAGGACAAACGTTCCTGCACAGACTTGATCCGCGGGTGAAGGTCTTGTCATGTCTGCTTATGGTGGTGCTTGCCTTTGCTGCAGCCGGATGGCTGCAGCTCTTTGCCCTGGTTGTTATGGCTTCGATCGCGGTCTGGACGATTTCTCCTCTGTCTTATTCAGTTTGGCGTATCTGCTGGATGTTGCGCTGGATCTTGCTTTTTACTCTGCTGATGCACTTGTTGATGTCTCCCGGTCGGACTCTGTGGGGCACCAGTTGGCTATCTCTTGATGGGCTGCTGATGGGGTTCTTCGTCTGTGTGCAGATGCTCCTGGCTATTGTGGTGTCTGCGCTCCTGGCCGTAACTACATCGACAGAAACATTGGCCAGAACCTTCGGCTGGTTTGTGAAGCCATTGCACTGGTTAGGATGTCGGACGGGGGAGTGGCAGAAGATGCTGTTACTCACCATGGATTTTATTCCGGTTGTCCAGGAAGAAATCCGTGTGTCCAGTGCCTCTGATGTTGGCAATCATGCCGAGAACACGCAGACAAACAGGATGGGACGTTGGTCGGTGTGGATGCAGAAACTACAAGGACTGCTTTCGCGATTGGTGGATCGGGGTGACACGATAGCTCATCGTATTGCTGAAGATGGGGACTCCTGTTATCTTCCTGCCGAGTTGTCTCCATTAGTACCCATGGCTCTTCTCGATCAGCTTTTTTCTATGGCGATCACCCTGCTGGTCATCTGTTACTGGTTGGCAGGTTGATTGATATGCGCACAATACTCCTGAATGTCGAATACGATGGTACTGCCTATGCCGGCTGGCAAGTCCAGACAAATGCCCTGGCTGTGCAGGAGGTTGTCGAATCGGCTCTGACGCAAGTTCTTGGGCAAAAGGTTCGCATCCATTCCTCCGGACGGACTGATGCCGGTGTTCACGCCCGCGGCATGATGGTTCACTTCCAGACAGAAAGTAATATTCCTCTGCAAGCTTTTCGTGAAGGAGCCAATTGCTTCCTCCCCAAGGACATAGTTATACGGGAAGCCCGTGAAATGCCAGAGGGCTTTCATGCGCGATATTCGGCCAAGGGTAAATGGTATCGCTATTCGATTTATCTTAGTGATGTGCGGTCGCCACTCGCAGATCGGACAGCCTGGCATCTGCGCGGTGATTTGAATCTGGATATGATACGTACAGCAGCCGAATTTCTGGTTGGTCAACACGACTTCCAGGTCTTTCGTTCTTCCGGTTGTGTTGCTAAAACAAGCATTCGTGAGATTTATCAGGTTAAGATCGTTGCTGACCGGGAGTTTGTTTATATCGACTTCAAAGGTTCGGGTTTTTTGAGGAACATGGTTCGGATGATGGCCGGCACTCTGGTTGAGGTTGGGCAGGGGAAGCGGTCGGCAGTTGACCTGCAGAG
>JAUWTX010000113.1 GCA_030614505.1 Desulfuromonadales bacterium | reverse complement strand
GTCCGCCAGGGCTTGAGCCATTTTCTGCAGTTTGTCCTTTTCTGCCGTGCTCAGACGTGCAGAGCCATAATCGAAACTGACGTTGCTGAAGTCCTCCTCGCCTCCACCGATCAGGGCTCCAAGCAGGGCAAATGGCGAGGTGGCTGCCTTGATCAGCAGGTTCTTTATCACTGTCCAGACCACTCCGCCGATGCTGAACTGCGGGTCGTCCAGATTGCCATATACCGGGATGTCGAGGTGAATCTCACCATTGCCGTCTTTGAGTAAGGCTACGGCCAGTTTGACCGGCAAGCCGGTTGCTTTTTCACTCTCAACAGCCTTGCCGAAAGTGAACTGGTCGAGGAAGATTTCGTTGCGGGCCTTGAGTTGATCATCCTCAATGGAATATTCCAGCGCAAGGTTGAGTTTGCCCTTTTCGATCAAGTAGCCGACATAGGTGCCGGAGTAGGGCGAGAGAGGACTCAGCTCGATATCGTTGAAACTGAGCTTGAGATCGAGGAAGAGTTTCTCTGCCAGAGGATTGACTGTACCGCTGATTGCCAGGGGTGACTGGCCGCGCAGATGTCCCCTGAGATCGACCTCGGCACGAGTTTCGGGGTCCGCATTCAGTCCCTGGATCCGGCCGCCCAGTTCACGCATGTCGGCATGGAACGGCCGCGGCAGATTACGGTCGGTGAAATCGACATGACCACCCTGCAGGGTGACAGTTCCTATGCGGATTTCAGGCGACGGTGATGACACTTCTGCGGTTTCTTCAACCAAGGGCTCCGTATCTTCTGCGGCAGACCCTTCTTCCCCGGCAGTCTCCTCGGGAGTTTCTTTGCTGAAGGCTTCGGTCAGGTTGAGACGAGCGTCTTCATCGATCAGGATCTTGGCGAAATAATCGCTGAGAGTAATTGATTCGATCTTCAGGGTTAAGGGTTCTGCTTGCCCGTTTATTCCGGCAATTTGCAGACTATCCCATTTCAGCAGGTCCTCCTGGTGCAGGCTGTCGAGCAGATGAAAGCGGCTGATACCGATGTCGCCGCCGAAAGATGCCTGCAAAGGTTCGGAACCGGCGTTGACGGTGCTTTTCAACCGTGCATCAAGATAGCCGTCGGCAAGAACCAGATTCGCTTGTTCAGCAATGTATGGGGCAAAGGTTGCCAGAGGGATTTTTTTGAGGCGGGTGTTTATCTTGACCGATTGGTCGGCGAGTGAGGCAGTTCCCTTAATCTCGATACGTCCCTTACGCTGGAAAATTGTCGAGAAGACAAAAGGACTCTCGGTTTTCTCCGGTGCCGCCAGGTTGTTGAAGGTCAAGTTGAAGTCGCGGGCTTCTATTCGGGCAGGGGTTGCAGGGAGGTTGTCGTTGAATTCAAACACCCAGTTTTTGATAGCGAGTTCTCCGATGCGGTAACTGAAAGCCGAACCTTCCTCTGCGACTACCGGTGCTGGTCGCTTGTCAGGGGCCGCAGTCAATTTGGCCAGGATCGGGAAGTTGTTTGAGAGAAAAGACCACTGTCCTTCCGGACTGCGTGAGAAATTGACACGACCATCTTCGTAGCGTGCCGTGCCAACTTCCAGCCGGTTTTTATCCATGTCGAAAGATAGGTCGGAGATATCGATCAGGGTGATTCCCAGTCCCTCCTGTTCGTTGAAGGCCATGTAGGCATCCTGCCATTTAATCATGCCATTGCTGATCAGCAGTGGTTGCTCCTGGTTAATCGCCAGGTTCACCTGGAGGTCGAGTCTTCCGCCGAGAGGTACGGAGTAAACATCCTGGTAATAGGGCTCGTAGGCTCCCATGTGGATGTTGCGCAGTTCGGTTTGCAGGGCCAGAGTAAACGGGTCAAGCAGGAAGTGACCCTTGACCGTGATGATCTCGTCCCGGCCTGTTTTCAGTGAAAGGTTGAGGGGGATCTCGTCCTTTGCATCAAGAGAGAAATCCCTGATGTCTATGTTTATCTCCCGGGTTACCGTATCAAATCCTCCGACCGGCAGTTTGTCTTCGAAAAAGAGGATCCCATCGCGGATCTCGATTGTGTCAACCAGGAGTTTGAAAGGAGACGCTTCTTCCTCTTTTACTTCCGGGGAAGTTTTCTCTGCTTCCAGGGTGGTTTGCTCTGCTTTCGCCGGAGCCATGCGTGCGTGATTCCATGCACCTTGTTGGTCCCGTTTGAGCTGGACCTCGAGATTGTAGACGCGTAAAGCAGAGAGATGGATCAACTGCTTTAATGGTTGTGATGGGGCGATCTCAATCTGCAACAGTGGCAGGAAGAAGAGCCTTTCCTGGAGTCGATCCCATATGTCGAGTGAGACCAGATCAATTTGTCCGCTCAATTCCAGTTCGCCACCGGTCTCTGCCGATATCCGGTAGAGAATGTCGAGGTCGAGGCTGAGTTTGCCATTGCGCAATTCTACGGGCAGGTCAATCGGGATATAGTCAAGATAGAACGGCAGGTAGATGTTATCCAGGACCAGATCAAACTGCATCTCCTGGCTACTGGTGAATGGCTTTAACTTGCCTTCAAGATTGATGGGGGAATCGTTGATAACTGCCTGGAATAGTGGTTGTGCCGGATCCTCGACCATATAGGGGAGGTTGCCGATGGATGGCAGTACCAGCCGCAGGTCGCGGATCGTATGGTGCACCTGTTCTTCGAGGCTGCTATCGACAAGATCGATCGAGCCATCGTTGATCGAGATGTTGTTGATCGAGAAACGGGTTGGTTCGCCAGAGGGTTCTTCTGAATCCTCTTCACCTTGTTCCGGGATCAGGTCACTGAAGTTGAAGGTGTCTTCCGTCAGTCGCTCCAGGTGGATTGCGGCGCGATCGAGACGTAGTTCATCGATCACCGGTGCCCTGTGATAGAGAGATGCCGTGCTCAGGGAAACGCGTAGCAGGTCCCAGGAGACGAATGGACGGTCCTTGTCCACATCACTCAGTTGGAGCTTGTGAACTTCGACACTGAGACTGAAGGGATTGATCTTGACCGACTCGATCTCGAGGGTGCGACCGGTTTCTTCAGCGACCCAGCTGCCGGCGCGGTCGATGATCATGCCGGGCAGGATGAGCATGATGAAGATCAGGGCAAGCAGAAAGACGGTCCCGCTTGCCAGAATAAAACGTTTCCAAGTGAACATGAGAGCGCATCCTTTTTAGATAAAATGATCCCCGAGTCTGGAGCCGTCAGTTACTCCTGGTCCCAGATTAAATGCTAGCAGGTAAGTTGCCGGACGCAATGAGACTGCCGGATGAATTTGTTGGCGGCGGCACCCGAAGAAAAATTTACTTGACAGAATTAAAACATACGTTTAAATCATACGTATGTTTTTGTTTGATGTTCTTCTTTTTAGCAGCCTGTCGGCTATCAATGAGCTAGCTGCTCATGGAGTTGTTGCCATCTAATGAGTCAACCAGATACCAAGCAGAGAATCCTCAATTCAGCAGAGCACCAGTTTGCCACGGACGGTTATCATGCTACCTCGTTGCGCAGTATAACCGCTGCCGCTGCGGTTAACCTGGCTGCGGTCAACTACCATTTCGGCAGCAAGGAGGCTCTACTCGAAGCAGTGATTATACGCCGTTTAGATCCCCTTAACAAGATCCGCCTTGGCAAGCTTGAAGCTTTGTTGAAGAAAGCGGAGCAAGTCAAAGAGGTGCCGGCCAGCCGTGATATCCTGCGGACATTTATCGAACCAACCCTGCATTTGCGCCAACAAGGTTCAGACACCGAGGACTTTGTTGCCCTGACAGGCAGAATACTGGCCGAACCTCGCGGTGTTGCCATGTCGATCTTCATACATCATATGGAGCCACTGATGATTCGATTGTTTCAGGCTCTGTCCCTCTCGCTGCCAGAGTTGTCGCATCAGACTCTTTTCTGGCGGCTGCATTTTGTTATAGGTTCCCTGAGTCATATCATGCGCTGTCACGAGCGTCATTCTATAGTGCCCGAAGATATCAGTATCGATCCGTCCGTAGATGAGCTGGTTGAGATGTTTCTTGACTTCGCGACAGCCGGTATGGAGGAGACAAAATGATGCTGCGTCTTACGTCTCTCCTCATGGGGTTGTTGCTTGCAGGTTGCTCATTCCATACTCCGACGATTGTGGAACTGCCTGTGGATCCACCTTCTGATTACCTGGGAAATCAAGCTGTAGTTGAACCCGGATTGCCGGTTGACCAATGGTGGTTGGCTTTCCATGATGAGAATCTCAATCTGCTGATGGTGGAGCTCTTTGCTAAGAACCTGGAACTGGCTCAGTCGCTTGCACGTCTGGAACAGGTCGAATCACTATTTAGAATCACCCGTAGCGCCCAGTCGCCACAACTTTCTGCCGGGGCCAGTCTGGGTCGATCGCAGCAGCCGAGTCTGAATGATAATTTTATCGGTAACAACCAGCAGTTGTCGCTGGCGGCAGGCTATGAACTCGACCTGTGGGGAAAGCTGGCGGCGCAGACCAAAGCCGCGAGCCTGGAACTCTCTGCCAGCCGTCAAGACGTACAGACGGTCTACCTTGGCCTGTCGGCACGCCTGGCAGATCTTTACTTCCTTGCTGTTGAGCAGCGTGCTCAGCTGGCGCTGACTGAGCAGTCTATTGTTTCTTTTGCCGATACGCTCGTGCGTGTTGAAAGTCGTTACCGCGTGGGTTTGGTCCCAGCCATTGATATGTACCAGGCCCGTCAAAGCCTGTCTGGAGCACAAGCAGCACGTTATCTCTTCGAAGCACGCCTGGCAGAAGCTGAACATGCCATGGCTGTTCTGCTCGGTCGCTATCCTGAGCGAAGCCCTGATGATAGTCTCGAACAATTGCCTGCTGCGCCCGGTCTTTTTGCCGTCGGTATTCCTGCTGACTTGATCAGTCAACGCCCCGATCTGCAGGCGGCTCTACAACGTGTTGAGGCTGCTGATGCCAGAGTTGCTGCGGCCATTGCCGATCGTTTTCCATCAATAAGTCTATCTGGTGGTTACGGGTCACTTCGTCAGGATGTTACCGCAGGTTTGCTCAAGGGGGAATTCTGGAGCCTGCTCGGCAACCTGGCACTGCCTATTGTTGATGGTGGCCGGCGCCGGGCCGAGGTAGACAGAAGAGAGGCTGTTCTGCGGGAAGCAGTAGCCGGTTATCAACAAAAAGTGCTTTCGGCTTTTCAGGAAGTTGAGAACTCTTTGGTGAATAATTTCGCAACAGGGCAGCGTGTTGAGAGTCTTGCCGAAACCGCACAGGCGACCGGGGCAACCCTGAGACTGTCGACGGCACGTTATCTTGCTGGTCTGACAGACTATCTCCCCGTGTTGACCGCCCAGCGAGCTGATTTTGATGTCAGCAGCCGCCTGCTTGCTGCGCAACGACAGTTGCTTGCTGATCGTATCAGCTTGGCGCGGGCGCTGGGAGGGGATTGGATGCGGGTCGAGATGAATTTACGTCTAGAGATTGAAAAGGACAAGAGATAATGAGAATGAAGAGAGCAATATTGCCAGTTTTGGTCATTGTGATTGCCATGGGATTGACCTTCGTCCTGGTTAAGTCGCGCCAGGTGCCCAAGCCTCAGGAGATGCCTCACCTCGGGCCGCTGGTCAAAGTGGCCGAGCTGGTTAAAGCCAGCCGCCAGGTTGTCGTCAGTGGTACCGGCACTGTCCAGGCGCGGTTCGAGGTCAATATTACGCCCCAGGTTAAAGGCCGAGTCAGCGAGCTCTCTCCCCGAATGGTTGCTGGTGGAATTTTTCGTAAAGATGAGCTGCTTTTCGCCATCGAGGATGTGGACTATCGTCTGGCTATAGATCTGGCCCGCGCCAATCTGGCTCAGGCGGAGTATGAACTGTTGCGTAACGAGAATCTGGCCGAAGTGGCACGCAATGAATGGCAGACACTGAATTCAGGAAGTGGTGAAGAACCTAATCCGCTGGTCGTGTATGAACCCCAGCTGAAAAGTGCCAGGGCACAGCGTGATGCAACGCAAGCCAATGTCAAACAGGCAGAACTCAACCTGCATCGAACCCGGGTTTTTGCTCCGTTCAACTGTTATGTTCGCAGTGAGCAACTTGGGATCGGTCAGTTCCTCAATGCGGGTTCACCTGTGGCGACAGTCGCCGGGACAGACCAGGTGGAAATTGTAGTGCCGCTGCCTCTTGATGAGCTCGCCTGGTTACAGGTGCCACGCAACGGTGTCCCGCAGGAGGGTTCCTTGGCGAAGATTGAATTACAATCGGGAGGGCAGACATTTCATTGGCAAGGGGTGATAACACGAGCCTTGGGCGAGATTGATCCACGTAACCGGATGGCGCGTGTGGTGGTGACTGTTGCCGACCCCTTTTCCACAGACAGGAAAGGGACAAGTCTTTTGAATGAACTCTTGCCCGGCATGTTCGTTGAGGTTCATCTGCAGGGTGAAGACATCTCTGATGTTATCGCTGTGCCTCGTGGTGCTATGCACGACAACGAGACCGTGTGGATTGTTGACGATGAAAACAGGATGCATATCCGCGAGGTTGATATTATCCGCCGGGAGCGTGATGAAGTCCTGGTACGATCAGGACTGGCTGCAGGTGAAAAGATCGTCCTGACGAACCTCACCGGAGCTGCTGATGGCATGCTGTTACGGCCGCAGTTGCGGGAGGGCAACTAATGAACGGTGCAATTCGCTGGATGGCGGAGAACCACGTTGCCGCCAACCTGTTGATGCTGGTGTTAATCATCGGGGGGTTGATCCTCGGCTTTAGCATCAAGCAGGAAGTCTTTCCGGATATAACGCTTGACCGTATTCAGGTGAGCGTGGCTTATCCCGG
>JAUWTX010000277.1 GCA_030614505.1 Desulfuromonadales bacterium | reverse complement strand
CTCATTCCTGCTGCAGGCCAGCTGGAATTTTGAGAAACTGCAGAACCTGGGGTTTTTCTACCTGATACTACCGGGATTGCGCAATATCTATGGCGATGATATCCCGTCTGATGTCTGTCAGCGACATGTGGACTATTTCAATACCCACCCTTATCTTGCACCGCTGGTCGCAGGAACTATCCTGCGTCTTGAGGCCCAGCAGCTTGCTGGTGAAGAGCTTGCAGTCGATGCTGAGAAATATAAGACAATGGTCATGGCACCTTTTGCTGCAATGGGTGATGCTCTCTTCTGGGGTGGAGTCCGTCCCCTGGCGGCTCTGGTGGGTCTGTTGATCGCGAGTCAAGGTTCACTCTGGGCTCCGGTGGTTTTTCTGGCTCTTTTTAATTTGCCCCATCTACTGTTTCGAGGCAGTGGGCTCCTTCTCGGCTACTTTCAGGGCTTGAGGGCCATTGAAACTGTGCAGAAATGTCGTTTGCCGGATCTGGCGATCCGGCTCAAAGAGTCCACGACTATTCTGATCGGTGTGCTCTGCGCGTACCTGTCCTTTAAAGGTTGTGAGCATCAGGATCTGTCTGCTGTGTGGGGATTTGTCCTGTTACCGATTGTTCTGATCTTTGCCTGGTTGGCCCACAAAGGGGTGTCCAGTATGTTTCTTGTTTTGTTGACAACGTCCAGCTTGTTGTTGTTGGCGTTGCTGTTCTAATTGGGATCTGAACGTGGGTAATTCGCAGGTCCAGGTTGAGGGGAAGATATGACGACGGAAAGCGCAGAATTCAAAATTATAAACCGTCTTGGTTTGCACGCCCGGGCAGCAGCCCAGCTGGTTCAGACCGCCAACCGATTTTTATCGGACGTAACAATCGAAAAAGATGACAACGAAGTAAACGGTAAGAGCATCATGGGGCTGCTGATGTTGGCGGCTCCGCAGGGATCACTCATAACCGTGACGGTATCAGGTGAAGACGCTGATGAGGCAATGAAAGTAATCGGGAATTTGATCAATGATGGTTTCGGTGAAGATTGACATAGCTGAGGATACCCTTCTCGTCGGTATTGCTGCAGCTCCCGGAATTGCAATTTCCAGGAGCCACCTGGTCAACCGTGACCGGATGGCTGTTATTGAACGTCGTATCTCTCCGGCAGAGATCGACCCGGAAATTGCAGCGTTCAGGGATGCTGTAGTGAAGTCCAAAATCCAGTTGCTTGAAGTCAAAGCTCAGGCTGACAATAAGGAGCTTGCTGAACACCTCTATATCATCGATACCCATTTATTGATTCTGGACGATGATATGTTGATCGGGGATACGGTTAGCCTGATTCGTGATGAACTGATTAATGCCGAGGGTGCTCTGAACAGAGTATTGCGTAAACTGCGACGGGTGTTTGACAAAATCAGTGATGAGTATCTGCGGGAACGGCGCTCGGATATCGATTCGATCGGTGACCGGTTGATACGTAACCTGCTTGGTGAAACACGCGAATCGTTGGCGGATATAGATGAGCAGGTCATTGTTGTTGCCCATGATCTCTCACCCGCAGACACCGTCCAGATTGACAAGTCAAAAGTCATCGGGTTCGTGACGGATATCGGCGGTCGTACATCACATACCGCAATTCTGGCCCGCTCTCTAGGCATTCCCGCTGTGGTTGGTTTGGAAACCGTGACCTCGCTGGTTCCGGATGGTACGCCGATGATCATTGATGGCAGTACCGGGACTCTAATCCTCAGACCGTCGCCAGAGACTTTTCGCGATTACTTGTTGAAGAAGCAGCATTACGATTATCTGGAGTCTGAACTCCTCCAGTATTGTGAGTTGCCAGCCGTGACCAGAGACGGCTACTCCCTGGCCCTGCGTAGTAACATTGACTTTGTCGATGAAATACCTGCAGCACGTGAGCAGGGGGCCCAGGGGATTGGTTTGTTCCGTACCGAGTTCCTCTTTATGTCAGATGAAGGGGCTCCTTCCGAGGACGAGCAGTTCGCCGTCTATCGCTCGGCTGTTGAGCAGATGGCGCCTTTCCCCGTTACCATCAGAACCCTTGATGTTGGCGGTGACAAGTTTGTCCCGGAGTTCAATCTCTCCGACGAGGTTAACCCGGCCATGGGGCTGCGAGCTGTGCGGTTCTCACTCAAAGAGGTCAACCTGTTCAAGGCCCAGTTGCGGGCAATCCTCAGAGCTGCTGCGTTCGGCCCGATTCGCATCATGTTTCCGATGATTTCCGGAGTTGCCGAAGTGCGGGCTTGTAAGCAGTTTCTCGAGAGAGAACGTCAGGATCTGGTTTCTGCAGGAATCGTTTGTGGCGAAAATGTTAAAATCGGCATCATGATCGAAACTCCGGCTGCGGTCCTGATTGCTGATCTGCTGGCAAAAGAAGTTGATTTTTTCTCAGTTGGAACAAATGATTTGATCCAATACTGTTTAGCGATTGATCGTGGCAATGAACATGTGGCTTATCTCTATGAACCGATGCACCCTGCTGTTCTGCAAGCATTGCTGCGGATTTGTCAGGCGGCAGAGTCGGCCGGCATCGAGGTCGGTATGTGTGGAGAGATGGCAGGAGAAGAGCTCTACGCATTGGTTCTGATCGCATTTGGTTTTCATGAGCTGTCCATGAATGCGGCCAATATTTCGCGAGTTAAGCGCATCATGCGACAGGTCGAAATGTCAGATGTCAAACAGATACTTGATCAACTCTTCCTGCTGTCAACGGCAGAGGAGATCGCTACGGCGCTTGAAAAGGAAATGCACCAGCGTTATCCCAGTATCTTTACTGAAGAACATATCTAGTGTTGCGTCAGTTTGTCGTTGACGCGACACGAGTGGTGTCGGCCCTGCAAGTGTCTGGCTTCATCATTAAGAGTTGACAGTGATAGTGTAAAAGATTAACGTTCCGCGTCTTGCAAAGTTTTTTAGCCATCAGCCTATTGCTGGTTTGACAGGTTGCCAGGAGTATTATCCATGCCAATGACAGATTTTCTTTTCACTTCTGAATCAGTTTCCGAGGGGCATCCAGACAAGATTGCCGACCAGATTTCTGATGCCATCCTCGACGCAATAATTGTTCAGGACTCTAAGGCCAGAGTTGCCTGCGAAACCCTCGTGACGACT
>JAUWTX010000259.1 GCA_030614505.1 Desulfuromonadales bacterium | reverse complement strand
TCTCATGCTAGCATAGAGCCTCATTCTGTCAACCGACATGTATGATGTTTTTTTAATAATTTGGCGTATTTTTTTTAAGATCGCCGACCGAGTCTCTCTTCATGGCAACTTCTGCAAAATCTCCCCGTCCAGGCGTATTTCGATTTACGGTAACTGAAAAGTTTGCTGGTTTGCGCCTTGACCAGTACCTGGCTGAAAACAGCGAAGACATTTCACGCACTCTGGCCAAACGTCTGATAGATATTGGTGGCGTTCACCTTGCCGGAAGAAGGGTGCGTCGTTGTAGTCAGTTGGTTTCAACCGGGGAAGATGTTGAAGTTTTCATTGATAAGCAGCCGCCAACTCCAATGCCGTTGGAGGAAGAAAGAATCCTGTATCGCGATCAGGACCTGATCGTTCTTGACAAGCCGGCTGGAATGGCGACTCAGCCAACCCCGGCCCGCTATCAGGGCACGGTCTATGCGGAATTGCAGAATCTGCTGAGTGACCCAAGACGCAAAGGGCAGCGTCCGAGCATTGGAATGGTGCAACGACTGGATCGGGATACATCAGGGGTCATGGTCTTCTCGATTCATAAAAGGGCGCATAAAAAGATGACTGAAGCTTTTCGTGGGCGTAATATCGATAAAATTTACTGGGCGATGATTTCGGGAAGGCCGCAAAATGAGCAGGGTGCATTCTGTTCCCAGTTGGCGCGACGTCGGTCAACCAACCTGGTTGTCTCCGTTGCGCGTGGTGGAAAACCGGCAGAGACTCATTATCGTATTCTTCAGGCCCTGGGTCAGGTCAGCCTGGTTGAAGTGAAATTGATAACTGGTCGTACGCACCAGATTCGTGCCCATTTCTCCGAGGCCGGTTTGCCCTTGTTGGGAGACACAGCCTATGGTGGCCCTCAGATGATTAATCATCTCAATATCCCTCGCCAGATGCTGCATTCCAGGGAACTTACGTTTTGCCATCCTGTATCAGGCAAGAAAATGATATTCTCAGCATCTTTGCCGGATGATTTCTCCACTCTCCTTCAACATGTAGATGGCTCCTTGAATGGTATTGACGTATAAGGTATTGTGTCGCCCCTATGATGACTTTTCTTGAAATTGATCCGGTTATTTTCCAGATAGGACCCCTGGCCGTTCGCTGGTATGGTCTGATGTACCTGTTTGGTTTCGGGGCGGCTTACATGCTGATCAGGCACCTGTCTCAACTGCGCGATCTTGCCTTAACCAGGGATGGCGTTTCCGACCTGCTTTTTTATGGAGTTCTTGGAGTTATCCTCGGCGGTCGTCTGGGTTATGTCCTGTTCTATAACCCTGTTCAATATCTCTCACGACCTCTGGAGATCTTTGCTGTATGGCAGGGAGGTATGAGCTTCCATGGTGGATTGCTTGGCGTCGTAGTCGCTGCGGTGATTTTTTGTCGGCGACGGAAGCTACCAATTCTGTTGACCGGTGATATCCTGGTGACCTCTGCGACTATCGGTCTTGGTCTTGGTCGGGTCGGGAATTTTATCAATGGCGAGTTGTGGGGGAGGGTGACTGATCTGCCATGGGGGATGGTTTTCCCCGAAGGCGGGCCTCTACCAAGGCATCCCAGTCAGCTTTATGAAGCTGTACTTGAAGGTCTTCTGCTGTTCATCATTCTTTACCTGCTGCATCGACGTAAGGTTGCTGAAGGCGTACCCTTCTTTTGTTTTTTTATCGGTTACGGTCTGTTCCGTTTCCTGGTTGAGTTTGTGCGTCAACCGGATGCTCACCTCGGTTTCCTCTGGGGTGGCGCAACCATGGGGCAGTTACTCTCTTTGCCGATGATTGTATTCGGGCTGACTGGATGCTTTTACCTTTATCAACGGAAGAGCACTAAATGAATGGCATCCGTGGCATTATCTTCGACTGTGATGGTGTGCTTTTTGAGAGCCGCAAAGCGAACCTGGCCTATTACAATACCGTTTTGAGTTATTTCGGTGAGTCACCGGTCGAAGAATCTGACCACACAAGAGCTCATCTCTGCCATACCGCTGCCAGTACACATGTTTTCGCTCAACTCCTGGGCGCGCAGCGTGCACCGAAAGCGCTCTCCCTGGCGGCAGAACTCGACTATCGCCAGTTTATCCCGTTCATGGAACCTGAGCCCGGTATGAGAGAAGCCTTGTCTCAGCTCGTCGGAGCTTACCCCCTGGCTGTTGCAACAAATCGCGGGCACAGTATGCCAAATATTCTGGAACATTTCGGCCTGAGTGAGTTTTTCCAGGTTGTTGTCACAAGCTGTGATGTAGAGCACCCCAAGCCTGCCCCGGATATGCTGCATGAAGCCGCCAGGCGACTGCAATATTCCACGTCCGAACTCCTCTTTGTAGGTGATTCAGAGTTGGACCAGGCAGCAGCTCGAATGGCCGGGATGCCCTTTGCGGTGTATCGGGGGGATTTACAGGCAGAATTGCGGCTTGAACATCACGGGGAGTTGGTGGAACTGTTTATAAATCCTTGATCATCTTCAGAACGTGCCCTGACTCTGTTTGCTGGTAGGAAATCTCATCCATAATTGAGTGCATGAGGTAGATGCCTCGGCCATGTTCATCAAGTGGATGTCCTGGCCGAACGTACTGCTTGAAATCAAATCCCTCACCGAAATCGAAAACCCGAATGATCAGGCGCTGAGAAATAATACTGATTTCAATATGAACTTCTTTGTCAGGGTCCCCCTCGTTAGCATGTTGAATCGCATTGGCCATTGCCTCGGTCAGAACCAGGTTGAGGTCATAGGCCAACTTTTCGCGATCACCGCTGTAGTTGCGGAGTGTGCGCGCAATGTTCTCGCCGATGTGGCCGATCAGGCACAGATAACGTGTTTGATTGGGAACTTTTATGTCGACAGCTATCCGGTCAGTGATCATGGCACTATGCCTGGTTGAGAGCTGAGTTTGCAGCTTAAAGGAAACAATTACTGTTGAAAGCTTGCCAGAGCTTCGTCCGAGTCAGTGTAAATTTCAAAAACCCGGTGTAGTCGGGTCAGCTCAAACATGGACTTTACCTGGAGTTGCAGCCCAGACAGTTTCAGGTTGCCGTTGCGGGAGCTGGCATTTTTGAAACCGGAAACCAGCGCGCCGAGTCCCGAAGAATCGACAAAGCGCACTGCCTGAAGGTCAACGACCAGATTGTTCTTGCCTTCTTCGAATAACTTGAGCATGTGGTTTTTTAGCTCACCACTGTTATGTGCATCAAGGCGTTCTTCCTGAACCGCCATCAAAACTGCGGCTCCCTTGTCTTCAATCTGCAAATTCATTTATTGCTCCTTACTGAAATATTGGCATGTCCTGAGTACAGGTTGCTAAATATACTATCACATTAACAGCTATTTACCTCTGTGTTTCAACGCTCTATCCGTGAGCCTGTACACTTAGAGTTGCTTGGCTTGCATAATAACCAGAGAGACATCATCCTGAAAACTGTTATGGCCGGAAAAGAGCCGAACCTGATCAATAATATAATCAATCAACTCTTGTGGTGGCAGATGACAATATTCTCCCAGAAGGTCTGCAAGGCGCTCTTCGCCAAAAAGCTCTTCCTGATCATTCTCT
>JAUWTX010000154.1 GCA_030614505.1 Desulfuromonadales bacterium | reverse complement strand
GAGCAAGTTCCTTATATTGAGATTACTATCTGTGATAAAGGCATCGGTATTGCCGAAACGGAGCAGGAGGCAATCTTTGACAAGTTCCACGAACTTGGCGATGTCGAAGAACATTCTACCGGCAAGGTGGCTTTTAAAAGTCGTGGTGCCGGGCTTGGGCTGAGTATTGTCAAGGGGATCGTCGATCTGCACGGCGGCACGGTCTGGGTGGAAAGCCCTGGCCATGACCCCGAAACAATGCCCGGGAGCACCTTCTATATTCTACTGCCCGCGATTATCCGCAATGAGTCGGACTATCAATGAACGGGCTGTGCTTCTCGCTTGCATCCTTTGCTCTCTTGCGCTATGTATCCGGCCACCAATATTACAAATACGATAAAGGTCACATATGAGAATCTGCCTGTTGGCAAGTGGCAGTAAAGGGAATTCCCTGCTGGTCGAATCGGGTCAGACGCGATTGCTGATTGATGCCGGTTTGTCTGCGCGAGAGCTACGTAAACGTCTAGACCTGGTTGGGGTTGATGCTGCAAGCCTCAATGCTTTACTGATTACACATGAACATACAGATCATGTGCGAGGCCTCGGGCCGCTGGTCCGTCAGCTTGATCTCCCGGTCTACCTGCAAACTGACCTGGCTAGAAAGCTGCCGGATGTCGGTAAGCCGGAATGTGTGCATGAGTTCGCCGACGGCGAAGAGTTTACGGTAAACGACTTGACTGTCAGGCCTTTTTCCATCACACACGACTCTCTGGCCCCGGTCGGATTCACACTCTCAGGAGAGCAGGGCAAGGTAGGAGTTGCTACCGACCTCGGCATTGCGACTCGTTTGGTGAAAGAGTGCCTGCAGGACTGTCGTGTTCTGGTACTTGAAACCAACCATGATGAAGTGATGCTGCGCGAGGGCCCATACCCCTGGTCGTTGAAGCAACGCGTTCGCAGCAATCATGGGCATCTTTCTAACAGTGCAGGTGGCTCTTTGTTACAGGATCTGCTCTGGCAAGGTTTAGACACTGTTTTCCTCGGTCACCTGAGTGAAACCAACAACTGTCCGAAGCTGGCCCTGGATGCGATCAGTCAGGTGTTGGATAAGCAGAACGTTTGTGCGCCAGAGGTGCTCGTCGGGCGGCAGAATATGCCGACGATGTGGGCGGCTTAGGTGGGCCAGTAATCAGTTATCAGTTATCAGTGAATAGACACTAGCTACCGAATTATTAAGGAGTTTTGAAAAAATGATTCCACGTTACTCGCGGCCGGAAATGGCGCAAATATGGGAGCCGGAGAATCGCTTCCGCATCTGGCTTGAGATTGAAACGCTGGCCTGTGAAAAGCAGGCTGAACTCGGCGTTATACCTGTCGAGGCTGTGAAGGTCATCCGCGAAAAGGGTGATTTCGATATCGCCAGGATTGATGCTATTGAAGCCGAGGTCAAGCATGATGTCATCGCTTTTTTGACCTCTGTCGCTGAATACGTCGGTCCAGAAGCACGTTTTATCCATCAGGGGATGACCTCTTCCGATGTGCTGGATACCTGCCTCTCGGTGCAACTGGTTCAAGCTGCCGATGAACTGCTGGCAGATCTCGAGATGGTGCTTGAAACGACCAGGGAACGTGCCATGGAGCACAAAGACACGGTCTGTATCGGCCGTTCGCATGGTATCCACGCCGAACCGGTGACCTTTGGCCTGAAGCTGGCCTCCTGGTATGCTGAGATGACCCGTAACCGACGCCGTCTCAAGGCTGCCCGCGAAAGTATCGCTACCGGGGCCATTTCCGGAGCTGTCGGCACTTTTGCCAATATTGATCCGGCAGTCGAAGAATATGTTTGTGAGAAACTGGGCCTGAGGCCTGAACCTGTCTCGACCCAGGTCATCCCGCGCGACCGCCACGCCGAATTCTTCTGTGTACTGGGAATTATCGCCTCATCCCTGGAACGGATAGCTGTCGAAATCCGTCACCTGCAGCGGACCGAAGTCCTCGAAGTTGAGGAATTTTTCAGCAAGGGCCAGAAAGGCTCCTCGGCCATGCCTCACAAGCGCAACCCGATCCTTTCCGAGAACCTCACCGGTCAGGCCCGTTATATCCGTTCCTTCGCCATACCTGCCATGGAGAATGTTGCCCTTTGGCATGAACGTGACATTTCACACTCCTCTGTGGAACGTTATATCGCTCCTGATGCCACGGTGGCTCTCGATTTCTCGCTGCGTCGTTTGAACGGACTGATCAAGAAACTGGTGGTCTACCCGGACAACATGCTGAAGAATCTCAACCAGATGCGTGGCCTGGTCTTCTCGCAAAAAATTCTCCTCGATTTGACTCAAGCTGGTGTTTCACGAGAAGAGGCTTACCGCATGGTGCAACGTAACGCTATGAAGGTGTGGGATGAAGGTAAAGACTTCCAGGAGGAATTGCTTGCCGATACGGCCGTGGTTGAAGCTTTAGGTGAAGATAAGATCCGTGAATCTTTCGATCTTGATTATCACCTGAAGCATGTTGATACGATTTTTAAGCGAGTGTTTGGAGAGGTGTAGGAGACAGGAGACAGAATACAGGAGACAGAATATTGGATGGCAGAAAACAGAAGCTGTATTCTGTCTCCTGCCTTCTGTATTCTATTTTATTTAAGGAGTTTTCATGGCCTGGCGAATAGTAGTCGGTCTTAAAGATAAGGTTCGAGACGCTCGTGGTGAGCGTGTACGTCGCGAAATTCGTGAGCATCTCGGTATTGAACTGCAATCAGTCCGTACCATTGATGTCTATACCGTCGATGCGCAGCTTTCAGATGAGGAAGTTGCTGCTGCGGCGGCCGGGCCGTTCAGTGATCCGATTATTCAGGACTATGCTGTCAATCAGCCGCTTGCCCATGATTTCGATGTGCTGGTTGAAGTCGGTTTCCTGCCTGGTGTCACCGATAATGTTGGTCGCACGGCACGCGAGGCAATTCAATACCAGACCGGCCGTGATTTTACCGATGACGAGGGCGTCTATACCTCGGTACAGTATCTCCTGTCCGGTGACATTTCGGTCGATAGCGCCGAACGGATTGCCCGTGATTTTCTCGGTAACGGCCTGATCCAGCGTTGGGATATTGTTGCCCGAAACGATTTTGATAGCAGTAAAGGTGTTCAGGTTACTGTCCCCAAGGTGACCAGTACCACCATGCCGGAGATTCGTCCTGTCAGCCTGGAAATCTCCGATGATGAACTGATGGAGATCAGTCGCCAGGGAATGCTTGCCTTGAATCTCGAGGAGATGAAGGCGATTCAGGCCTACTTCCGCCAGGAGCAAGTCATTGCAGACCGTAAGCGGGTTGGCCTTGGTGCCACACCGACCGATGCTGAACTGGAGGCTCTGGCCCAGACCTGGAGTGAACACTGCAAGCATAAGATCTTCTCGGCACGTATTGAATATGAAGACGAGCAAGGACAGAAGGAAGTCATAAACTCGCTTTTCAAAAGCTGCATCATGCAGGTTACTGCGGATGTTCGAAAAGCCAGGGGCGAGGAAGACATCTGCCTGTCGGTTTTCAAGGACAACGCCGGTGTCATCAAGTTCAATGACGCCTGGAGCCTGGTCTTCAAGGTTGAAACCCACAACTCACCGAGTGCTCTCGATCCCTACGGTGGTGCTCTGACCGGCATCGTCGGCTGCAATCGTGACCCCTTCGGGACCGGCATGGGCGCTCTCCTGATGTTCAACACCGATGTGTTCTGTTTCGCTTCACCCTTTTACGACAAGCCGTTACCTCCGCGTCTTTTGCATCCAAGACGGATTTTCGAAGGCGTTGTCGAAGGGGTCGAACACGGCGGCAACAAGAGCGGAATTCCCACCGTTAACGGTTCGATCGTTTTCGATGAACGGTTTGCCGGCAAGCCTCTGGTTTACTGCGGCACTGCGGCACTTATGCCGCGTATACTCAACGGTCAGCCTGGACACGAGAAAAAAGCCCATGTTGGCGATCGTATCGTGATGACTGGCGGTCGTATTGGTAAAGACGGCATCCACGGCGCGACCTTCTCGTCAGAGGAGCTCCATGAAGGCTCGCCAGTCACGGCAGTACAGATAGGCGATCCGATCACTCAGAGACGGATGTTTGATTTCCTGATAATCGCCCGTGATCGAGGTCTCTACAATGCGATTACCGATAACGGCGCAGGTGGTCTGTCTTCTTCGGTCGGGGAAATGTCTGAGGATACCGGTGGATTCGAGATGCATCTTGATCGTGCCCCACTGAAGTATAGTGGTCTGCAGCCATGGGAAATTCTGATTTCTGAAGCCCAGGAGCGGATGACCCTGGCTGTGCCACCTGAGAAGCTCGATGAAATCGCAACCCTGGCGAGTGACATGGGTGTTGAAATCACGGACCTCGGCCAGTTTACCGACTCTGGTTATTTTCATTGTCTTTATGGAGGGGAAACTGCCACCTACCTGCCGATGGAGTTCATTCACGAAGGTGTGCCGCAGATGGTGCTCCCGGCCCGTTGGACGCCGCCGGTACTTCAGGAACCGGATTTCGCCCAGCCGCTTGATATGGACGCCACTTTGCGACATATGCTTGGTCGGCTCGATGTCTGCTCCAAGGAATCAGTTGTGCGTCGTTACGACCACGAAGTTCAGGGGGGAACGGTGATCAAGCCGTTGGTCGGTGTCACTAATGACGGCCCTTCCGATGCGGCTGTTGTTCGACCTCTTTTCGATTCCTTCGAGGGAGTTGTTGTCGCGCACGGTATCTGCCCGAGTTACAGCGATATCGATACTTATCACATGATGGCTAATGCAATTGATGAAGGTTTGCGTAACTACGTGGCCGTGGGTGGGAATATTGAGCATGTGGCCGGCCTCGACAACTTCTGCTGGTGCGATCCTGTGGTCAGCGATAAGACCCCTGACGGTGAGTACAAGGCTGCACAGCTGGTCCGTGCAAACAAAGCCCTCTACGATTACTGCCTGGCCTTTGGCGTGCCACTGATTTCCGGCAAAGATTCGATGAAAAACGACTACATGGTTGGTGATACCAAAATCTCGATTCCGCCAACGGTCCTTTTTTCGGTAATTGGCAAGATTGAGGACTTGCGTAAAGCTGTCACCATGGATGCCAAAGCTCCCGGCGACCTTGTCTACCTGCTTGGTCAGACCCGTGATGAACTCGGCGGCTCCGAATATTACTCCATGTACGACAAGATCGGTTGCAACGTACCGCAAGTTGATGTGGATAGTGCCTTGCAGCGCTATCGCACGGTCAATGCAGCGCAGGCAGAAGGGCTGATAGCCTCCTGTCACGACCTTTCTGATGGTGGGCTTGCTGTCGCTCTTGCGGAAACCGCATTTGCCGGCGGGTTTGGCCTGGATGTCGACCTCAACAATGTTCCGGTTGATGCTGTCCTGCGCGTAGACAAGCTACTTTACAGCGAATCGGCCAGTCGTCTGCTGGTGACGATCAAACCGGATAACCAGGAACGCTTTGAGGCCCTTTTCGCCGGCCAGGTGTGTGCCTGTATCGGCCTGGTTTCCAGCGATGAATACCTGACGATCGTCGGGCTGCAGGGTGAAGCTTTGGTGCACAGCACAATTGATGACCTTAAGGAAGCGTGGCAGAGCCCGCTGCGGGAGATGTAATTATGGCGAAGCAAGTACGGGCTAT
>JAUWTX010000064.1 GCA_030614505.1 Desulfuromonadales bacterium | reverse complement strand
TTAAGATTAGAGGTTTTCGCGTTCCTCGTTCCGCGTCCCGCGTTCCTATGAGCAATCATCGTCCAAGAAAACGTTTCGGTCAGAATTTCCTGCATGATCAGCATGTGCTGGATCGCATTATTGCGGCGGCTGATTTTCAGGAGAATGACCGGATTCTGGAAATCGGGCCAGGCCCCGGGGCCTTGACTGAACGCCTGTTGGCGACTGGTTTGCCAGTGCTTGCCGTTGAGATCGATCGTGATCTTGGTGCGGCTCTGTTGGCCCGTGACGAGAAGAATCTTGATGTCGAAATCGGTGATGTGTTGCGACTCGACTGGACAGAGTTGCTAACAAACCCGCCTTACAAGCTGATTGCCAACCTGCCTTACAATATCTCCAGTCAGGTGTTGTTCAAAGCTCTTGATCATCGTCATGCTTTCCGCCGCCTTGTTCTCATGTTCCAAAAGGAAGTTGGCGATCGCCTGGTGGCAGAAGAGGGGACACGCAGTTACGGCATCCTGAGTGTTCTTATGCAGACCTGGTTTCGGATTGAGAAGATTGTTAAAGTTCCTCCCGGCGCTTTCCATCCGCCGCCGAAAGTTGATTCTGTCGTCCTTAGCCTTGAGCCCCTGTCAGAACCCCGCATGGTGTTGCATGATGAAGAGTTGTATCGGAAGCTGGTGAAAGGTGCTTTTGCCCAGCGGCGCAAGACTCTGCGTAATAGTCTGCGTGGCTCAGGTTGGTTGGCGGAACAGATTGATCAAGCATTTTCTGAGGCGGGAATTGATCCCGGTCGACGTGGTGAAACTCTTAAGATAGAAGAATTCGGTGCCTTGGCCAACGTTTTGAGTTCGTATCAGTAGTGTCTGGTCAGACTCTTGCTAGTTGGTCTGAGGGGGCTTTAGGAATATAAGGAGAATAATGATGGAGCAATTGGCGGTGACCGTCAACGGTTCGCCGGTAGATAATAAAGCCCTCAATGCCGCTATGCAGAGCCTGGCTCAGGAGCTTTTTCACGCCACTCTCGATGAAGTCCCCCAGGAATCGCACGCCGAATTAAAGAAGATGGCCCTGGAGCGGTTGATTGCCAGGGAACTGATATTTCAGGCTGCGCTGGCGGAAGGGTTTGTAGCTGACGAGGCTGCCGTTAAGGATGAATCTTCCAGAATTCTGCGTATGATGGGCAATCCCGCGGATTTCTGGAAGCGCCTGGCCGAACGAGGTATGGATGAGGCTTCCTTTTTGAGAATGGTTCGCAAGGATGTCACAGTTGACCAGATGTCGGCGCGCAAGCTTGATACTTTGCCCGAACCGAGCGATAAGGAGATCAGACGATTTTTTTCGGACCATCAGGACAAGTTGCGTGATCATGAGCGGGTACGGGCCAGTCATATTCTGATCCCCCTCGACCCGGATGACCATGATGCAGCTCTGGAATATGCCAAATCACTCAAGGTGCAAGCCGAGCAGGAAGGGTTCGCGGAAGTCGCTAGGCGGCATTCTGTTTGTGCCAGTGCACCAGGTGGTGGCGAGCTTGGTTTCATCCGGCGTGAGGATGTTGATCCTGCTTTTGCCGATGCGGCTTTCAGCCAAATTGTCGACGAACTTGGTGACCCTGTAAGAACACCCTACGGTTATCATCTTATCAAGGTAACTGCTCACGAGATCCCGTCACCTCCGACACTGGAAGAAGCACGTGGCAAAATCGTCGGTTTTCTCAAGAAGGCCAGGGGGGCAAAACTTCTGGAGGAGTGGGTTGCGGTGCTGCGCAACGGCGCGGAAGTCGTGATGCATTGATTTTTTCACGCCCATGGTTGAAATGTACTTGTCATATCCTAAACTTGGGTTCATTCTGGGATTTGGCTAATCATCAGGCAATAACCTCATAACACAACCAACGTTTGAGAGGCTAGCAATGGAACTCACCATTGAGAAGCGCGGCAAAAGCTATGGCAAAATACACCAGGCAAGACTCAAGGAGCTTCGTCGTCATCTGGAGACTTTATCTGCTCAGGAAGATGCAGAGTCCCTGTTGGTCCTGGCCGATGCCTTGCTGGTCTACAGTCATTCCCAGGCTTTGCTCAAACGCACCAGCAAGGAATTGCTGGAATGGCTCAAAGCTTTTCTAGATTTTCTTCGTGATCGTGATAATGAAGTCAATATCTCTTCATTCCGTCCGGAAAACTCCAGCTCCTCATTTCTCCTGGTCAATACACCTGATGTCCCTTACCTTGTCGATTCATTGAAGACCATCCTTCAACAGTTGCCACAACGGGCCAAAGTTATTTCCCATCCGGTTCTCACTGTTCAGCGAAGTGATGGACTCCTGACGTCCCTGGATAAAAAGACGGTTGTCGGGCCTAAAGAATCGTTCATGCTTGTCCAGTTCGAAGGCGTTCGCGATCTGGATACTACGGCAATTGAAGAGGATATCAGCAGAGTTTTTCTGGCTGCGCAGCTTGTCGGCCGTCAACGTGAGGAAATGGATGAGAAGATTCTGTATCTCTCAAGCATGGCGGAGAACCCGGACCAAAAACATTTTTTGGAATGGTTGCTGAATGGCAATTTTATCTGTTTCGGCTATGCAGCGGTTGATGCGTCAGGAGCTAACGGCAGAACGACAAAGGCCGGTTTTACAGAAGCACCCCTCGGGTGGTTGCCACAATCGCTTTTTACCAGGGGGAAAGGCACCTGTAAGGCGCTACAGCTGAAAGCAGAAGCAAAGGTGCTTTTCGCACGCAAAAGCCCGCTGGTTGTCGAAGTTCTGGAAGAACAAAGTCCCCTCTATCAGCAGGACAACCTGATCTATATCGGTTTTCGGGAATGCTGCAAGAACGATAAAAAGACAGAGCATCTTCTGGTTGGACTTTTCTCTCAGAACAGCATCAACGAGCTGGCCAGCAACGTTCCGCCACTAAGAGATAAACTTTTGTCTGCATTAGAACGTCAGCATGTGCAGTACGAAAGCTATGATTACCGCAAGGTTGTCGAGATATTCAACACTTTCCCAAAGGTGGAGATGTTCTTCCTCAAAGACAAGGAGCTTGACGGCCTTGTAAAAACCTTCGTCAGCCTGCAAAGACATCAGTCAGTCAGACTGGTGGTGACGCGCAGCCTTAGCTTGCACGGTGTCACTCTCCTTGCCATCATGCCCCGTGACTATTACAGTCGTGATTCGGTCCGTCGCATGGAGACCTATCTCGGCCGTTTTCTCTCAGCAGACCACATCTCTTCCCGGGTGGTTCATTTCTACTCCGAATATGTCAGCCTGCATTTCCGCATCGTTCCTAGTGGCGATCAGGTCAGAATCGATATCGATGCCCTGCAGAGGGTGTTGACAGACCTGTCGCGGCCCTGGGATGAAAAGCTGCGCCTGCTTCTTCTGCGGGACGATAAGAACAGCAACGGCATGCAGCTGTGGACAAAATATGCCAGCGCTTTTCCGCATGAGTACAAGGATCTGATCCATCCTCGTTTTGCGGTCAGGGATGTATTTGCCATCGATCAGGTACTCAAAAGCGGGGAGGATGGTTTCGACCTCTGGGGCCCTTTCCAGGAACGACATGAGTTTTACCGCCTGCAGTTCTACAGTCTCAAGGAGAGTTGTCTCAACGAATTGATGCCGTTTCTTGAAAACCTCATGCTGGCTGTTGTTGATGAAGTCGATTTCAACCTCGAGGTTGAGGAGCGCACGATCTATGTGAAGAGCTTCGCGATTCGCAACGATCACCCACAGGCAAAATCGCTGACAACCCAGCGCGACAACCTGTTGGAAATTCTCAAAGGTCTGCGTAATGGCAGCATAGAAGATGATTATCTGAACCGTCTTATGGTGCTGACCGGGCTTGACTGGCAGGAACTCGATGTCTTCCGGGCCTATCGCAACTACTACTTCCAACTTGGCAACCCCTTTACCAAGCGCCGCGCGGCCTTTGCACTGCTACATAATCCACAGGCGGCCTTGCTTCTCTATCGCTATTTTGAAGCACGTTTCCGTCCGAATCAAGACTGGCAGGATCCGATGCAGCGTGAAGAAGAAGCACTCATGCCGATCCGTATGGAGCTTTCACAGGTTCTCGAACAGATCAGCGATATCAACGAGGATCGTATCCTGCGCAGCTTTTTCAACCTGATCGATTCTACAATCCGCACCAACTTCTTTCTGCGGCGTGATGATCCGGATTATTTCATGTCCTTCAAAATCAGTGCTATCGGCATTATTGATATGCCTTTTCCTCGCCCAATGTACGAAACTTACGTGCATTCTGCGACTATGGAAGGCATCCACCTGCGCGGTGGTAAAGTGGCCCGTGGCGGCATCCGCTGGTCGGATCGTCCCGATGACTTCCGTACCGAGGTGCTTGGTCTGATGAAAACGCAGATGACCAAAAACTCCCTGATCGTTCCGGTTGGCTCCAAGGGTGGTTTCGTGGTCAAGACGCCTTTTACAACCCGCGAAGAAGGGGCTGATCTTTCTCGCCAGGCGTATATCACCCTGATGCGAGGTCTGCTGGACCTGGTTGATAACCGTGTTGCCGGAAAAATCGTGAGACCGAAAGGTGTTGTGGTTTATGACGATGTCGACCCTTATCTCGTCGTTGCAGCCGACAAGGGCACCGCACATCTGCCGGATACCGCAAACAGCGTCAGCCTCGATTACGACTTCTGGCTGGGCGATGCCTTCGCCAGCGGAGGTTCGGTCGGGTTCGACCATAAAAAACTGGGTATCACCGCTCGCGGCGCATGGGAGTGCGTCAAGCGACATTTCCGTGAGTTGGGCAAGGATATCCAGAATGAAGATTTTACGGCGGTCGGCATCGGTGATATGAGTGGTGACGTCTTCGGCAATGGCATGTTGCTGTCAAAGCACACCCGTTTGCTGGCAGCGTTCAACCACCTGCATATCTTTCTTGACCCTGATCCTGATGCTGAGCAGTCCTGGCTGGAGCGCAAAAGGCTTTTCGAGAAGCCCCGGTCAGGTTGGGCCGATTATAATACAGACATTATCTCTGCTGGTGGCGGTGTCTGGGATCGGTCGTCCAAAGATATTCCTTTGTCACCTGCTGTGCGAAAGTGGCTCGGTGTCCGTCATTCCACCATGGAAGGTGAGGAGCTGATTCGGCGTATCCTGGTGGCCGAGGTGGAATTGCTCTGGAATGGTGGTGTTGGCACTTACATCAAGTCATCACTGGAAAAGAATGCCGATGTCGGTGATCGTGCCAATGACAATGTGCGCGTCAATGCTTCTCAATTAAAGACCAAAGTGATCGGCGAGGGCGGCAACCTCGGTTTGACCCAACCGGCCCGTATTGAATACGCCATGGCCGGTGGTTTGATCAATACCGATGCGATTGACAACTCCGCAGGTGTTGACACCTCTGACCATGAAGTTAACCTGAAAATATTCTACCAGATCCTGCGCGAGAGCGGTGTGATCAAGACGGAGCGGACTCGTAACAAACAGTTGCAGGAAGTTGAAAATGATGTCTGCGACATGGTTCTGGCTAACAACTACACGCAGAGTCTCTCCCTCTCACTCAGTTTGTTGCAATGCCAGGAAGACAGCGAGCCTTTTATCGATCTGGCAGAGCGTCTGACCAATGCCGGGTTGCTCGACCGCAAGGGGGAGTTCCTGCCGTCTCGCAAGGAGCTTACTGCCAGAGGTCATGGGTATCTGCGCCCGGAACTGTCAATATTGCTGGCATATAGCAAAATGCATCTTTTTCAGTCCTTGCTCGAGAGTGATCTTCTCGATCAGGAGTCAGCCCAGGTATTCCTGAAGCAGTATTTCCCGGAAAAAACACAAAAACGTTACAGCAAGCATTTTAAAGATCATCCATTGAGGCGCGAGATCATTGCAACCATGATTACCAACCGTGTGGTGGATAATGCCGGCTGTGATTTTTTGAACACCTTAGTCCGACAAGCTGGTGCAACCACCATACAGGGTGTTGCTGCCTACCTGGTTTTCGACGAGGTGCTGGACGGTGAGGCTATTCGTAAGCAAATCATGGCTGCCGACAATAAAATGCCGGCAGCAAGACAATACGAGCTCCTGATCAGCCTGGAGAAGGCCCTTGCAGGACTTTGCCGCCAGGTCATTGAGCAAGGCCTGCCAATGGGTCTTGACAAAGAGTGTGTCAATAACTACCGACAGCGCCTGGCCACCTTCCGCACCCATCTTGGAGAGCTCTTGCCGGTTGCAGAATGGCAGCTTGGCAAGGATGCTGCTGCCGCTCTGGCCAGCGAGGGTTTCCCCGATGAAATGGCCTTTGAAATTGCCAGCTTCCGTTATCTGGTCGGATTTTTGCCTGCTGTCTATATTGCCGAAGCCACCGGAGCGAATCTGTTGGAAGTTACCACTGCGATGGGACAAATGCGTCTGCGGCTGAGAATCTCTGAGGTGATGGAGAGTCTCAACGAATACATGCCTCATGACAGGTGGGACCGTATGGCTCTGGCCAGCTTGCGCAGTGCTTTTATCAAACAGGCAGTCAAGCTCACCCGAGCCGTCGTTTCTGAAGGTAAAGGAGCCTCTGCTTTCCTGGCCAATAAACGCCAGCGTCTCGATTATTACCTTGGTATGGTAGAGACGTTGCGGGCGAGTCCACCGACCAGTACCAGTCCTTTTATGGTTCTTTTGCGGACGCTTGAGGCGGTTGAGGATTAAGACCCGGCACGCGGGACGCGGGACGCGAAGAATCAAAACCAGTGTAAGATTTGATTATTACTGTGCGTTTTTTGTAAATCTTGCTGGACTCTAATAATTGCTTGTGATATGAAATAAAACGCTTTTTGATCCTGCTTTTTCGGGCCTGGAACTTGTGCTGGAGCCGTTATGGAAAATCAGGGCCAATCGACATACCGCCTGGATCCGTGAAGACCGGGACGGCAGTAGCAGCAAGGGAACACGTCCGGAGCCTGGCACCGTGACATGCGACTGCCTTCCGTCTGGATTCGGAGGGCTTTTTTGTTTTTTGCGCTATTATGAAAGGTTGATTCCATTGAGCAAAACAGCTAAGAAACGCCGGACGATTCTGGATCTGCAGGCTATGAAGGTCAGTGGCGCGAAGATCGCAGTTCTGACTGCTTATGATTACCCGTTTGCCCGCATTATGGATCAGGCCGGGATTGATATAGTCCTGGTTGGCGATTCAGTGGGCTCTGTAGTCGCTGGTTACGATACTACTCTGCCGGTCACCATGGAAGAAATGCTCTACCATACCCGTGCTGTGGTCCGTAGCGTCTCGCAGGCCCTGGTTGTGGCTGATATGCCTTTTTTGTCCTACCAGGTTGATCTCACTGAGGCCCGTCGCAATGCCGGGCGTTTAATCAAAGAGGGCGGTGCCCAGGCGGTCAAACTCGAGGGTGGTGTGCACGTCGCCGAAACGATCCGGGCGATTGTCGCCATGGATATACCAGTAGTCGGTCATATTGGTCTGACGCCGCAATCGGTTCATCGCATGGGTGGCTACCGTGTTCAGGGTCGTGAAGAGGCTCAGGCAAAGCAGTTGATTGCGGATGCAAGGGCGGTTGCCGATGCCGGCGCCTGTGCCGTAGTCCTCGAAGGAATTCCGGCAAAACTGGCCGGAGAGATCTCTGCGGAACTGTCGATACCGACGATCGGGATTGGCGCCGGGGTCGCTTGTGACGGCCAGGTTCTGGTGATTCACGATATCCTCGGTTTGTGTGAAAAGTACTCACCGAAGTTCGTCAAGCGTTACGCTGATGTCTCCGGCACGATTCGCCAGGGCATCGATGATTATATCCGTGAGGTTAAGGATGGGAGTTTTCCCGGACCGGAGCATTCATTTTAAAAACGGGACGCGGGACGCGGGACGAGGAAGTCAAAAGCAATAAAAATATAAATATGAGGTCTCTGGACTTGGTTTGAGGTTTTCGCGTTCCGCGTCCCTCGTCCCGCGTCCCGAGAAATTATGAATATAATTTCAAGCATTACAGAAATGCAAACCAGCTGCTTAAACGCACGGACTGCTGGCAAAAAGATTTCCTTTGTTCCAACCATGGGCTTCCTTCACGAGGGGCATCTGTCTCTGCTTCGTGAAGGCCGCAAACGTGGCGATCTGCTGGTTTTGTCGATCTTCGTTAACCCGACCCAGTTCGGGCAGGGTGAAGATCTTGATTGCTACCCGCGTGATTTTGAGCGCGATGAGCGTCTGGCCCGTGAATGTGGCGT
The DNA here is from genome assembly GCA_030614505.1 of Desulfuromonadales bacterium. Taxonomy (GTDB): domain Bacteria; phylum Desulfobacterota; class Desulfuromonadia; order Desulfuromonadales; family BM103; genus M0040. The sequence continues at coordinate 480 of JAUWTX010000064.1, read as the reverse complement.
CGACCTGATCTTTTATCCCGATGCTGAAGCTATCTATCCTGATGGTTATGCGACTTATGTCACTGTTGAGGGGCCTTTAACGACTGCCCTTGAAGGGGTCTGTCGTCCCACCCACTTTCGTGGAGTCACCACGATCGTCGCAAAACTTTTTATCATCGTTCAGCCGCATGTGGCACTATTCGGTCGCAAAGATTTCCAGCAGCTGGCGGTGATTCGTCGGATGACGACCGATCTTAACCTGCCGGTGGAAATTGTCGGCATGCCGATTGTGCGCGAAGCAGATGGCCTGGCGATGAGTTCCCGCAACGTCTACCTCTCAGAGGATCAGAGGAAACAATCCCTTGCCCTGGTCGATACCTTGAAACGGTCAATGGAAATGGTGAGCGACGGTGAGCAGGATGTCGCAAAAGTTTTGGAGTCGGCCCGACAGCGTTTGAATACCGAGGTGGACCTGAATATCGATTACGTGAAAATCTGTCA
>JAUWTX010000174.1 GCA_030614505.1 Desulfuromonadales bacterium | reverse complement strand
ATTCCGGATCTTCGGCCTGGCCCAGTTGCAGATAAGAGAACAGGCCGGCAATAAAAAATGCGAGCATAAAATAGATCGTCAGGGAGCGGTGTTGCAGCGCCCATTCTGAAAGGTTCAATCGGGTCACAACTGTTTTCCTTGCAGCAGGCGAACTTTCTGATTGGGCACGAGTTTATTCACACCGGCAGTCACTACCCGCTGCCCCTGTTTAAGGCCGCCGCTGATCAACACCGCATCGTATTGGTATTCCGCTACCTCTACAGGCTGCAGATTAACCCTGGAAGTTTTTTCCGAGTATATCCATACCGCTGGCTTCTCCTCTTTCTGAAAGATGGCGGGGAGAGGCAGGTGAGCTACTTTGCCCTCTCGTTTCTGCATTACCACAACGGATGCGGTCATGCCGAGCTGCACCACATCATCCGCATCCAGCATGGTGATTTTAACGGAATAGGTTCTGGTGACGGGGTCGGCGCCGGGAGAGATTTCACGCACCCGGCCTTTATACAGCTTGTCCGGGTTCATCCACATGTTGATTGTGATGTCGTCGGCATGACGCAACTCATTCAGTCGATTTTCCGCAACGGCGATCACGACCTCCTTCTCCTGCGGCAATGCCAGATTAACAACAGTCTGGCCGGCAACAACAACCTGCCCGACCTCCATGTCCAGTGCGGTAATGACACCGCCTTTATCGCTATGCAGCGAGGTGTATTCGGTCTGGTTGCGCGCCACATCCGCCTGCGCCTCGGCCTGCTTGAATCGCGCATTGGCTACAGCATCGGCATTGCTATATTTCTGCCATTCAGTGGCGCTGACGATTTTATCTTTATACAGCTGTTCATAGCGCTTGAGGTCCGAGGCTGCTTTTTTTTGTTCAGCCCTGGCTGCGGCAAGACCACCCTCTGCTTCCATCAGTTGCAACTGGTAATCCTGCGGATCCAGCTTGGCCAGCAGAGCACCCGGCTCAACCACTTCCCCGACTTCCACGAAGCGTTCAATGATTTTACCTTTGATGCGGAACCCCAGCGCCATTTCATAACGCGCCTTCACTTCGCCGGCATAACGGGACTTCCGCCAGTAGTGTTTTATCTCCACCAACTGGGTCAGGACAGGGCGGACCAGAGGCTCGGCCGGCGGCTGTTGCTCGCAGCCGGGCAGGAAAATGCCGCAGAGTAAAACCACTACCAGTAGTAAATTCTTTTTTTTCAAAGGCATGTTCATTGCGTCTCGCCGGGGGTGTAATTTAAAGGGAGAATTCAGTGGGGCAGTATACCTATTTTCTGATAACTGGCTTGCGGCCAGCTCTTTTAGGAGCCAGCTCATTGCCTGTAATGACTTCCAGCTTGTGTTGAGAACTCAGACATGAGGTCAATGTAGTAGCGATAGTCATCTTCACAGAAGAACGTCTTCTGCCGTCGATTACCTCATTGTAAAATAGCTTGATGGTAGTATATCTGCGAATAGGTATACTGTCCCCGAATTGCAAATTGTAATCAGACAGGTATTTGAGAAATGAATGGACTCCAGCGAATCATCCTGATCGACAGTTTTATTGCTGGGAAACATTTTTACGTTGACCTCGACGGCCACGCCACTATTACCGGGGGTAACGCGTCCGGGAAAACCACCTTTCTTCTTCTCCTTCCAATATTCTTTGGCGCCGAACCAAGGCAGGTGGAGATTCGCGCAGCGGGTAGAGATTCATTCATTGACCATTACCTGCCGAGATTATCGAGCCTCATTATCTTTGAATATGAACGGGTGGATGGCGTCTGCTGCGCAATACTCTATAGACATCCCACATCCGAACACCCTAAGTTGGCCTACCGTTTCCTGAAAGGAGGATTCTCTACGGAGAATTTTTCGTTGACCGGGGAACATGGTGAACCCAAATTTTACCAGGGCGGCGAATTGCGCTCTCACTGGCAATCCAAAGAGCTGAAGTTTTCCCGGCAGTTGGACATAGTGACTGATTATAGGGCAGTCATACAAAACGACTCCGGGTTACTTCGCCGATCACTCTCTGCCGCCGAGAATCGTCGACTGGCAAGAGATTTCTGCCTGGGTGATGGAACAGGCACTATGCAGCATATTGAGAAGATCTGCATAGCCATCCAGAATCAGCATGGCAATCTGGAAAAAATGAAGGCGATGCTCTCTGATATTATGACCAGAGATGGTGTTACGATTCCCAGTCCACCACATCACCCGGACAACATCGCACTGGCTGAGCGGATTCAATGGCTGAATGATTTTGAAAGAAAGTTGCCGGCAATAAGCCAGGTCCTCACTGAATACGAGGACTACCTTGAGACACAATCCCGATTAGGAGCACTGTACAGTGGATTAAAGCTTGCAGAAGAGGCGGTCAACAAAGAACTTGATGGCTATGAATCGGAGCTGGTGCAACTGAATCAAGCGTATGAAACCTGTCGCAATGCCTGGGAATCCAAAGAGCGAAAACTCCGGACTGAAATTAGTGGGCAGCAGGCTTCAGTTTCTACATTAGGTGCGAGCATAGACCAGCTATACAAAAGGCATGACGAGTACGAAGGAGAGGAGATCCAGACAAAAATCTCGCACTATCAGGACCTCGATCGACTGACGGGTTTGCTGGAGCAGGCAACAGATCGAGTCAACCAACTCAACGAAGCCGTTGCCACTCACCGTCAGCCGTTCGATCAGCAAGAGAAAGACGAGTCTGAGCGTCATACAAAGGCGAAGGAAAAACTCGACCGCCGTAAGGAGAAGATAACCGAATCAGCCGGTGCCGTTAAAGAGAAGGCTCGCGAGCAGGAAAACTTCCTTCATGAGGAAAAAAGCAAGGCGCTTGAGGAATCTGGTGCAAAGGCTGAGCCTGAAAGGAACACACTTGTAGAAGAACGTTCTCAGGCCAGGGTAGAGGCGAATTCATCTGCACGAACCGAAGAGGAAGAAGCACGCTTAACCGTATTGTCTGATGCCATTGAACAAATCAACCGCGAACGCGAACAAACGTCTCATCAATTGTCGCAGAACGAGCAATCGGCTCGTAATGCAAAACAACAGCTCGATGATGCGATTTCGGAAAAGAGCCGGGCTAATCGTGAATTGCTGGAACGCAGTAACATTTGTGAGAAGATTCGCGAAATGCTATATGCAGATGGAACCTGGTTATCTGAATTGCGCCGGCAAGATCCAAAATGGTGGCAGGGTATTGGCAAGACCATCAATCCTGAGCTTTTTCTGCGCAAAGATCTGGCACCGAATTTCAAGCAAGATCAGAAAAGCTGCTTTGGATGGGACATCGACCTCTCTGTTCTTGAGCCGGCTGAAGCCGCAGCGTCAGAAGAGGAGTTAACCAGCCAATTGACGCAAGCTGAACTTCGCAAAGAAGCAAGCCAGAGCAACCATGAGCAATGTGAAAAACAAGCGCGGAAGAGGGCGAAAAAGAATAAAAATGCCTTGAAGTTGGTTGACCATGCAAGATTGGCGCAGCAAAGGATCGAGCGACGCCTCACCGACCGGATTCAGGCACAAGCTACCGAAAAGCAACAAATCTCTGAAGCCACTGCCCAGAGGAAAACCCTGGCAAAGAAAAAGTGGGCTGAGCTTGAAGGTGTTCTTATTGCATTTGATAAGCAGCACAAGGCTGAAATTGAAGGGATTCGTGCCACCTACCGGAACGCTATCGGAGATGTCAAAGCCAGTGAAGCGGATGAAATCTCCAGAATAGATCAGGAAATGTCCGAAGTGATCGAGCAAATCGGATCGGAAAGAGCCCATCACAAACAACGCATAGCGCAAATCTGGTCTGACTTCGACGCGCTTTGTTCGGAAAGAGGTGTAGAAACCTCTGCATTGAAAACGGCTGAAAGTGAACGAAACGAGCTCAAGTCCCGCGTAGAGGAGATTTCCGGATACGCGATTATCATCACCGAGTACCGTGAATGGATCGAGTCCCAATGGTCGCGCATGAATGGACTGAAAAACGACTTGGGAAAATCAGCTGAAGCGCATCGTGTTGCAGAGACAAGGCTCAATATGGAGCGCACGAACTTTGAAAATGAAATCCGAAACACCAAAACAAAGCGAAGCCTGATTCAGGGGGAACTGACAGGTTGCAGGTCACTCGCCAGCGAGATCGAAAACACGATCAAGACGATAGGCATTTATCCGGATACTGCTGAGGTTGCGGAAGGTACACCCCGCCATCTGCTGGACAGCGCCAACCAAACACAAAACTATTTCAAGGAACAGGAAATCAAGGTTTCGCGTGGGATCAAGTTGGCTGAAAATGTCATCGAGCGGGGTGTAGATGAAAAAATCAAACGCAGCTGGGTGCAGCTGGTTAACGAGAGATCTGCTCAGTTGGGTAAGGATTTTGCCACGGATCCGGATTATTGGCGCCACCTGCCGCCGCTATTGAATACATTTATCAATGATATCGTACCAACCATGCGGGATGCCCTTATTCAGACCATTCGCAGTGTTGGTGGGCAACTCACAGAGTTTTTTCACGGGCTGAGCGCAACAGACAGGCGAATAGGAAACTACTCCCGCACCATCAGCGAAGCCATTAAGAATGCGGTCTCTATCGAGGCTATTTCGGACATTAACATCCAACTGTCATCAAAAATCAGTGACCTGGAATACTGGACAGAACTGGAGCATTTCTCGAAAGAGTGGTCAGAGTGGACGATTGATCGTGCCGATACATTGCCCGATAGAGAACTGGTAGTGGCCATGGGTGTCGCTCTGATCGCGGTTCAGAAGGTCCGTTCCAGCAACGATTTGCAGACACTGTTTGATCTGACTATGGAAATTACCGAAAACGGTCGAACGGTCTTCATAAAGAATGATAATGATCTGCTGAATGTTTCCAGCCGGGGGCTCAGCTACCTTGCGCTTTTTGGTATTTTTATCGGTCTGACCCACTATCTTTGTGACAACCGGGTAACGCCGATACACTGGCCGGTTGATGAACTGGGGATGATTGACCGGGAAAATACGATGCGACTCTTTGAAATGCTCGAGCGGGCCAATATTCGCATGCTGGCGGCTTTCCCATCCGGGGAGACTGCGCTGCTTGGGATGTTCCACCGTCTGCATGAGATAGATCGTAGCAAAGGGATTATGGTCATGCAGCCTGAGAGTTCCGATCTTGTTGAGGGTCTGATGAATAAACGTCATGCAGTCGGGGAGGTAAGCAGCCATGCTTGATGACAGGTCGCAGTTTGCCCCTGCT
>JAUWTX010000082.1 GCA_030614505.1 Desulfuromonadales bacterium | reverse complement strand
GGAATACGCCATCTGGTTGCATCGATAGGACTTCCTCAGCCGAAGTGGCTGCAGGCACAACAGTTACAGCGCACCCCTTGCTGACCAGGTTGCGCAAGATATTGCGTTTAATGCCGAAATCGTAAGCAACCACCTTGAATCTGGTCGGGCCCTGAACCTGCTGGTAGCCATCCGTCAGGTCCCAGGTGCCTTCATTCCAATCATAAGCTTCTTTGCAGGTTACTTCCTGGACCAGGTCCATACCGACGATAGATGGAGCAGCCTGGGCTTTCGCCACCAGACTCTCTGCATCCAGATCGACGGTCGAAATAACGCCAGTCTGGGCACCTTTATCGCGGATATGTCGAACCAGAGCACGCGTATCGATTCCGGCAAGACCAATGATGTTGTGTTGCTTCAGGTATGCATCCAGCGACATCTCGGAACGCCAGTTGCTCGGGACATCACAAACTTCCTTGACGATGAAACCAGCCAGATGAGGACGCTCGGACTCGACATCCTCCTGATTGATGCCGTAGTTGCCGATCATAGGATAGGTCATCGTTACGATTTCGCCGCGGTAGGACGGATCGGTCAGAATTTCCTGATAGCCGGACATGCTTGTATTGAATACGACCTCACCAGAAGTCTCACCCGGAGCGCCGAAGGCCTGTCCGTAGAATACCCTGCCATCTGCCAGGGCCAATGCTGCTCTCATTATTGCTGACTCCCTTACTTGTTAACCAGGAGGCTACAGGCTATTAATGAACCCGCAACCTTCTGGTTTCTTTGGTTTATACAGAACTGTGATGATTACAGTTGCTGGTGGTACTCCTGCAGACTCTGCACCTTACCCTTGCCTTCCGGGCGGCAGGCAGCAATTCCTTCCGCTGCAGCGATCGCCGCAGCCGTGGTCGTAATATAAGGCACCTTGTGTTTAATCGCTGCCTTGCGGATGTAAGAATCATCATGAATACTGAGGCGCCCGACTGGGGTATTAACCACCAATTGGATTTCGTTGTTTTTGATGGCGTCGGCTATGTTGGGCCGACCTTCATGCATTTTCTTGATCAATGTTGAGGACACGCCATGTTGGTCGAGAGAAGCGTGGGTTCCTTCAGTTGCAAAAATATTGAAATCGAGTTGAGTAAACTTTTTTGCTGCCTCCAGGCCGCCGGAACGATCTTGTTCAGCCACGGTGATCAGTATGGAGCCCGATTGCGGCAACATAGTCCCTGTCCCCTCCTGGGCTTTGAAGAAAGCGCGACCATAATTGTCAGCCAGTCCCAGAACTTCACCCGTGGAGCGCATTTCAGGTCCGAGGACCGGGTCGACCTCCGGGAACATGTAAAAGGGGAAAACCGCTTCCTTGACACCAAAGTACGGGATCTCTTTATGTGCGAGGTTCATGCCCTGCAACTTACTGCCAAGCATCACCTGGACAGCCAGGCGAGCCATGGGGATATTGCAGACCTTGGACACCAGTGGCACGGTCCGGCTGGCACGCGGGTTGGCCTCAAGAATGTAGACCTGATCCTGGTAAATGGCGTACTGGATATTCATAAGCCCGACGACGCCCATTTCGATCGCAATGCGACGGGTGTACTCGTCAATGGTATCCAGATGCTGCTGCGGGATATTGACGGGAGGTATGACGCAGGCGGAATCACCCGAGTGAACCCCGGCCATCTCGATATGCTCCATAATGGCAGGGACAAAAGCATCGACGCCGTCACAGATGGCATCAGCTTCCGCTTCGATGGAGTTGTCGAGAAACTTGTCGATCAGGATTGGCCGTTGCTGGCTGACGTCGACAGCTTTCTGCACATATTCGCTCAACATCAGATTGTCATAAACGACCTCCATGGCCCGGCCACCCAGGACATACGAAGGACGAACCATCAAGGGGTAACCTATCCGTCCGGCGATTTCAAGTGCCTGCTCCAGGTTGCTGGCCATACCCGACTCAGGTTGCGGGATAGCCAGTTTCTGCATCATGGTATTGAACTGTTCGCGATCTTCAGCCATGTCGATGGTTTCCGGACTGGTCCCCAGGATCTTGACCCCGGCTGCCTGTAGCTCCGCAGCAATATTCAGTGGAGTCTGACCACCGAACTGAACCACTACGCCTTCCGGCTTTTCCTTATGGTAGATGGAGAGTACGTCCTCGACGGTCAGCGGCTCGAAGTAGAGCTTGTCCGAAGTGTCGTAATCGGTGGAAACAGTTTCCGGATTGCAGTTAACCATGATCGTCTCATAACCCGCCTCACGCAAGGCCATGGCGGTATGAACGCAACAGTAGTCGAACTCGATCCCCTGTCCAATCCGGTTCGGACCACCACCCAGAACCATAACTTTTTTCCGGGGACTGACCGCTGTTTTGTCAGGAGCATTGTAGGTGGAGAAGTAATAGGCTGCGTCCTCAACTCCACTGACCGGTACCGGCTCCCAAGATTCGGTCATATCGAGAGACAGGCGCTTTTCACGCACAACCTGCTCCGGGAGACCGAGAATCTGGGCCAGATACTTGTCGGCGAAGCCATCTTTTTTAGCCTGGATCAGAAGTTCGTCCGGAGGCAATTGTCCCTTATATGCAAGAACCTTCTCTTCCAGTTCAACCAGCTCCTGCATCTGCACCAAAAACCAGGGCTTGATGTAGGTCCGCTTGTAGAGAGCGTCTATATCGGCGCCTTTGCGCAGCGCCTCGTAAAGGATGAACTGGCGTTCGCTGGTCGGAACAAGCAGTAACTCCATCAGTTCATCGAGAGATTTGTCGTTATAATCACGTGCGAAACCGAGGCCGTAACGACCATTCTCCAAAGAGCGAATCGCTTTCTGCATTGACTCCTTGTAATTCTTACCGATACTCATGACCTCGCCAACGGCGCGCATCTGGGTGCCGAGCTGGTCCTTGGCCCTTTTGAATTTCTCGAAAGCCCAGCGGGCAAACTTGACCACGACGTAATCACCTGACGGGGTGTATTTCTCGAGCGTGCCATCGCGCCAGTAAGGGATTTCATCAAGAGTAAGCCCAGCGGCTAGCATCGAAGAGACCAGGGCGATAGGAAATCCGGTTGCTTTGGAGGCCAGTGCAGATGAGCGGGATGTACGCGGGTTGATTTCAATAACCACCACTCGTCCGGTTTCTGGATTGTGTGCGAACTGGACATTGGTGCCGCCGATCACTTCGATCGCGTCAACGATAGCGTAGGAATAATCCTGCAAGCGCTGCTGCAACTCTTTGCTGATGGTCAACATTGGTGCGGTGCAAAAGGAATCCCCAGTATGCACGCCCATGGCATCAACGTTTTCAATGAAGCAGACTGTAATTTTCTGGCTTTTGGCGTCGCGCACAACTTCAAGTTCAAGCTCTTCCCAGCCAAGGACCGATTCTTCAACCAGAATCTGGCTGACCGGGCTGACCGACAGACCACGGCCGGCAAGTTCTTCGAATTCATCGAGGTTATAAGCGAAACCGCCTCCGGTTCCACCCATGGTGTAAGCGGGCCGGATCACTACAGGCAGCCCGATACGTTCAGCGATAGCCTTGGCCTCGTTAATGTTGGTGGCGATATCACTTTCCGGCATATCAATACCTAGCGTGGTCATAGTCTCCTTGAACGTCTCGCGGTCCTCGCCACGCTTGATCGCATCCAGGTTCACACCAATGACGCGAACACCGTACTTGTCGAGCACCCCAGCCTCGGCCAATGCACTGGAAAGATTAAGCGCAGTCTGTCCGCCGAGGTTGGGCAACAGGGCATCGGGACGCTCCTTGGCGATGATCTCCGTCAATGTGTCAACATTGAGCGGTTCGACGTAGGTAACATCAGCCATGCCGGGATCGGTCATAATGGTCGCCGGGTTTGAGTTGACTAGCACGATCTGGTAGCCAAGATTGCGCAAGGCTTTGCAGGCCTGGGTTCCAGAATAGTCAAATTCACAGGCCTGACCAATAATGATTGGACCCGAACCGATAATAAGGACTTTTTTGATGTCGTCACGTCGAGGCATTTTAGCTCCTATGTGTCACATTAAGTATTGGTTGATAACCATTCGACATATAAGCATTTTAATCGTTTAGCTTCTCGAAAAAACCACCTTCCCTGCTACGATAGTGCAGACTGCCGCACCCTTCATCTGCCAGCCATCAAAGGGAGTGTTCTTGCTTTTGCTCACCAGTTTCTGTGCCTCAACAGTCCATTCGAGGTCTGGATCAATCACCGTAACGTCGGCATCACCACCCTCTTCCAACTGTCCCACCGGCAGACCAAGTGCTTCAGCAGGGCTGCTGGTCATAAGAGCGACTGCCTTCGGCAGATCAATGAGTCCGTCTTCGACAAGCTTCAGTGTCAGAGGTAAAGCTGTTTCCAGACCGACGATTCCGTTCATGGCAATACTGAACTCAACATTCTTCTCATCAATGTGGTGGGGAGCATGGTCTGTGGCAATCGCATCAACAGTGCCGTCCGCAATCCCCTGACGCACTGCTTCTCTGTCTTCGGCGCTGCGTAGCGGCGGATTCATTTTGGCGTTGGTATTGTAGCCGCGCACCGCTTCATCGGTCAGCGTAAAGTGATGGGGGGCAGCCTCGCAGGTCACATTCACACCACGCTTTTTCGCCTGACGAACGATATCGATCGAACCGCGGGTCGAGACGTGGGCCACGTGCAGATGAGCGCCCGTGAATTCAGCAAGCATCACCTCTCTGGCGGTGGCGGCATCCTCAGCCACCCAGGGGATCCCCTTGAGACCAAGTTCGGTAGAGATCGGACCGTCATTCATGACTCCGGATCCAACCAGGTCGAGATCCTCTGCGTGGGAGACGATGGTCATGCCAAAGGGTCTGGCGTATTCCATCGCCCGGCGCATCAATTGTGGATTGCTAACCGGTTTACCGTCATCAGAGACAGCGAAGACACCTAGTTCCTTCAGTTCGCCCATCTCTGTCAGTGATTCTCCCTCGAGGCCCTTGGTGATACTGGCAATTGGGAAAACCCGACAGTGCCCTTCCTCTGCGGCTTTTCTTAGAATAGAGCAGGTAACCGCCTGGTTGTCATTGACCGGGTTGGTGTTTGGCATACAGGCCACAGAGGTAAACCCGCCAGTAACCGCCGCGAGTGTTCCGGATGCGATATCTTCCTTGTATTCAAAGCCCGGATCGCGCAGGTGAACATGAATATCAACCAGACCGGGAGTGACCAGTTTACCGGCAGCCTCAATAATCTCCGCACCCTTGTTATCCAATTTCTTACCGATCGCAGCAATCTTGCCATTTTCAATCAGGATGTCACAGATATCGTCAAGCTTCTGTGCGGGGCTGATAACCCGTCCGCCTTTGATCAGAATTTTCGCCATGGTTTCACCTTTTCCTTTATCAAAATCAATTGTTTGTATCAGCACAATTATTTGGTTTGCATAGATTCAACGCCGCTGACGAGATAAAGCAGCGCCATGCGTACAGCGACACCATTTTCGACCTGGTCGAGAATGACATTCTGCACACCGTCAGCAACGACGGAGGAAATTTCCACTCCACGATTAATCGGCCCGGGATGCATAACAATGGCATCCGGTTTAGCCAACTGTACGTTGGTCGGGTTGAGGCCATAGAAACGGGCATATTCACGCAGGCTCGGCAGCATGATGTTGCTCTGCCGTTCCATTTGAATCCGCAGCATCATAACCACATCGGCATCCTGGATTGCATCGCGCATGTCAGTAAAAACCTCGACATTGCCAAGTCGCTCGATACCGATCGGCAGCATGGTTCCGGGTCCACACAAACGCACCTTGGCGCCCATCTTCGAGAGGGCGTAAATGTTGGAGCGAACAACGCGGCTGTGGGTGATGTCACCGACGATTGCCACCTCAAGCCCTTCGATACTGCCCTTGTGCTCGCGAATAGTCATCAGGTCGAGCAGTGCCTGGCTGGGATGCTCATGGGCACCATCACCAGCATTGATAATCGAGCAATCGACCCGCTCCGCCAGGTAGTGGGCCGAACCGGAGTGGCCGTGTCGGATGACGATGATATCAGGGGCCATCGCCTCGATATTTTTGGCAGTATCTTCCAGGGTCTCCCCTTTCACTACAGAGGAGGTTGAACCGGAGATATTCACCGTGTCGGCCGACAACCGTTTGCCGGCAATCTCGAAAGAGAGCCGTGTTCGGGTACTGGCTTCAAAGAAAGCATTGATAATTGTCTTGCCGCGCAGGGTCGGCACCTTTTTGATATCCCTGGTATTGACTTCTTTGAATGCATCGCCCGTATCGAGGATCATCTGTATATCCTCGCTGGACAGTTGTTCAATACCGAGAATGTGCTTGTGCTGGAATGACATGCTTTTCCTCCTAAGGCTTAATCAGCCGGACTTCTACCGGGGTTTTCTCTTCGTTGAACACAACCTCAACGTCCTCTTCACGGGCGGTAGGGACGTTGCGTCCTACGTAATCCGCACGAATCGGCAATTCACGGTGGCCACGATCGATCAGCACGGCAAGTTGAATGGTGCTGGGACGACCAAAATCCATCAGGGCGTCCATCGCAGACCGAATCGTCCGACCGGTATAGAGGACGTCGTCAACCAAGACAACATGTTTGCCGTCAAGCGGGAATGGGATTTCGGTCTTGCCAATCGGCAGATTGCCACGTACCGCCAGGTCATCACGATACATGGTGATGTCAACCGTACCAAGCGGCACCTCGCCCCCTTCAATCCCATTAATACCTGACTGTATCAGGCTTGCCAGGTGATCACCGCCGGTGCGAATGCCGATCAGGGCCAGGTTTTCACAACCCTTGTTGTATTCCAGGATTTCATGGGCAATCCTGGTTATGGCACGGGCTATGCCGGCTTTATCCAAAATCATAGTTTCCGCCTTAGCCATCTTCTTCCTCCCTTGCAGCCAATTCATTGAAAGTCCTACAGGCTGCTAGAATTCAGGACAAAAAAATACCTCCCCGTCAGCTACGGAAAGGCACAAGTCTTATTTTTTGTGTTTTGTGAGGCATTTTGGCCACCCTTGCTAACCTCTCTGGATCAGCTTAAAAGGAGACATGTTTCAGTTTCGATTTCAGGCAATATAGCAAGGCTTAAATGACGAGTCAACAAAAAGCAGGCCGCTTCAGGAGAAGTTTTATGCAGCGCCCATAAACCCTCAGATCATGTTAAAAACAACCATAAACTTTCTGAACGAACCTTTGTGTGTCAGCACGGTTTGTGATAGTCGTTGCAACAGAGGAGAACAACTATGCTACCCGTAATTCTGCACAATCTGACCTTAGACGACATGATCGCGATCAAGGTCAAAGTCAGAGGACCATTTCTCACCGCTTCTCGATTAATGGAAGTAGAAAATGATCTGGAGCAGGACCTGGTCGATATCTATATACCCCTGGCAGCAACCTTGGTACAAAAGGCACAAAGCCATGATGGACCACTGATCGTCAGCATCAACGGTGCCCAGGGGGCTGGCAAATCGACGCTATGCCGGCTACTGCAAATCGTCCTGGAACAGGGCTTTGGCCAGCGAGTCACTGGCTTCTCAATTGATGATCTCTATTTGACTCACTCTGAACGTAAGAAACTAGCCGAGCAGATCCATCCCCTACTTGCAACCCGCGGC
>JAUWTX010000282.1 GCA_030614505.1 Desulfuromonadales bacterium | reverse complement strand
GCTCAGATCGACCGACGTTTCGGGCGACTGGATGATTTCTCCCGGATCGGTCTGGCAGCCGTGACTTTCTGTCTGCGTGATGGCTCGGCCGAAGAATGGCAAGAAAAGCGCCCTTTGGGGATTGTCGCCGCCAGCCGCTACGGCTGCCTGCAGACCGATCTGGATTACTTGCAGACGATGATCCCACAACATGGCTTACTGGCTAGCCCGAACCTGTTTGCCTATACTCTGCCGAACTGTTTTCTCGGTGAGGCGGCACTTCGTTTTGGTCTTACTGGCAACAGCATGATTATCAACCGTCACGAGTCGGGGTATCTTGCGTCACTCAAGTTTGGCTTGGAAGAACTGACTTGGAGTGAGCAGCGTGGAGTGTTGGCTGGTATTGTCGATCTGAGCCCGGCCCCGACGCTTGCGGCAAGTGATGATCTGCCTGGCAGCCTGTTCCTGCTCCTTGAAAGGACCCCGCGAGCAGAAGTCAGTAGCTACGGGGAACTGGAGTTGCAAGGAGAAGAGCTGCGTTTCAATGGCGAGGTTGTTGGTGACCTGTCTGAGTTGGTTGCTACCTGTCTGAAAGTGTACCGCTCTTGAGTTTATTTGTGAGGAGTACCGCAGAATGAAAATGGAGTTGATTTATCCGCGCTGGCCGAAGCTCGACCGGCAGACCGAATTCCACTTGCCTCCACACGGTCCGGTGGTTTTTGCCGCAGCCATGCCGGATGCAGTGGAGATCAGTTTCACCGATGAGAACCTGCAACAGATCGATTTTGATGCCAGCTGTGATCTGGTGGGGATCTCCACCATGCTCTCCTCGCAGTTGCCGCGTGCTTTCGAGATCGCTCGCGAGTTTCGTGAACGCGGCAAAAAAGTAATCTTTGGCGGCATCTCGACCATGCTGCATGCTGAAGAGGTTCGACGGCACGCTGATTCGGTTTTTCTCGGCGAGGTCGAAGGACGCTTCGGTCAGGTCATTGAAGATTTCCAGCGCGGTGAGCTGAAACCTGTTTATGACTACATGCACAACCCGCCTGACATTGATCTGGTCGGCACCGCCAGACGCGAAATTCTAGACCGTGAGCTGTATAACTACCGCGGAGTGCAGATGCTTGACCTGGTGCATGCCTCGCGTGGGTGCAAGTTCGACTGTTTCCCCTGCTGCACCGGTTTTCTGGGGGGTAAGACGTTTCGTCCTCGCCCCATAGACAAGGTTATCGAGGAGATGGAGGCGATCCAGAACAATCGACTGTTTATCGTTGATAATTCCCTGGCCCAGGATCGCCAGTGGCTGATCGATCTGTTCAAGGCGATGGCCCCGCTGAAGAAGAAATGGGTCTCTCATCCGATCCTTGATGACGAAGAGGTCCTCAAGCTGGCTGCCGATGCCGGTGCCTGGTATGTTTATCAGGCGGTCTTCGACACCTCCGATACCATTCGTAACCGCGTCAAGCGGCTTAAGGACCACGGCATTGGTGTTGAGGGGACCATCATTCTTGGGACCGATGATCAGAGTGAGGACGATATCAAACGTTTGGTCGATTTCCTCATGGAGATCGAGCTGGATGTTGCCGAGTTTACCATCATGACTCCCTTTCCTCACTCTCCGGTCCGGCGTCAGATGGAAAAAGAGGGGCGTATCCTCAGCAATGACTGGCTCAAGTACACCGCCGACAAGGTAGTCTTCCAACCTAAACAGATGAGCCCGGAGAAGTTGCAAGAACTTTACTACTACGCCTGGGACACCTTTAACGCCGATAGCGGTCACCAACTGAAGATGGGCGAGTTGTTCAAGCAGGTCATCCGCAAGGAGATGGATGACGGCACCTACCATCGCTATAATCCGCGCAAACGACGGATCTTTAAAAAGGTGAATGCATGAGCCGGGTTTTCATCATCTCCAGCAATACCACCGTCGACCCTTATCCCGTTTATCCATTGGGAATGGCTGTTGTTTCCGGAGCGCTTGTTGAGGCTGGGCATGAAGTATGGCAATACGATTGTCTGGTCCATGGCGATTCTTCTGCACGCTTGCAGGAGGAA
This sequence comes from Desulfuromonadales bacterium, assembly GCA_030614505.1. Lineage (GTDB taxonomy): Bacteria > Desulfobacterota > Desulfuromonadia > Desulfuromonadales > BM103 > M0040. The sequence goes on along the minus strand of JAUWTX010000282.1, from coordinate 917 downwards.
ATGAGCACCTTTGCTCCTGACCTGATTTCAATTTCATTGCGCAATATCGATAATGTTGATTCCTTCTCGGGCGAGGATGGCTGGTATTTGAAACGGGTGAGGCGTCTGGTGGAGACAATCCGTGAGATTATTGCCAAGCCAATCGTAGTCGGCGGCCCGGCATTAACCATAATGCCCGAGGAGATCGCCGATTATCTGCAGGTTGATCATGCGATCATCGGTGAGGGGGAGCGCTCACTTCCCGAACTGGTGCGAAAGTTAGCGGCAGGTGAATTCGTGCCGCAGATTATCCCTCGGAGAAGTCCGTTGGACGGAGACCAGTTCAGTGCGCCGCTCTATGACCAGCAACTGATCGATTACTACCTGCAACAAAGCAATATGATCAATCTGCAGACCAAGCGTGGTTGCCCATACCGCTGTAGTTACTGCTCTTATCCGCATCTGGAAGGAAACCGCTTTCGGGTGCGTGATCCACGCCTGATTGTTGATGAACTGGAACGTCTGAAAGAGGAGAACGGCGTCGACCGGGTCTTTTTTACCGATTCGGTTTTCAACGATCCACAGGGAGAGTACCTGAAGCTGGTCGAGGAGATGCTGCGACGTGATCTGGGTATACACTGGTCAGCTTTCTTCCGCCCGCAGAGGCTCGGTCAAGAAGAGCTGGCCCTGATGAAACGCGCCGGTCTTTATGCCTTGGAGTTGGGGACCGATGCGGCCGCAGACCGGACCTTGGCGGGTATCTGTAAAAAACTCACCTTTGCCGAGGTTCTGGAGGTCAATCAGGCCTGTCTTGAACAACAACTTCCTGCCGCACACTTCGTCATGTTCGGTGGCCCGGATGAAGATGAGACGACGTTGGCGGAGGGTCTGGACAATATGGAGCAACTCGGCGCCTCGGTGGTTTTCGCTTTTTCCGG
>JAUWTX010000194.1 GCA_030614505.1 Desulfuromonadales bacterium | reverse complement strand
GCAGCGTCTTGGTTTGCAGCAGGCGCAATGTTTCATTGCCGGTTTTGACCGGCCGAATATTCGCTATACGGTGGTCGAAAAACAGAAACCGTTTGACCAGTGACTGGCATTTCTCGGTGATCACCAACAGGAAGCGGGAATCATTTATGCGCTTTCACGTAAGCGGGTCGAGGAAGTCGCCGACCGTCTGGCAGCGGCCGGGTTCAAAGCCCGTGCTTACCATGCCGGGTTGGGTGGCAAGGAGCGAAAAAAGGTGCAGGAGATGTTCCTGCGCGATGATATCGAGATCGTTGTGGCGACGGTTGCTTTTGGTATGGGAATCGACAAGCCGAATGTGCGTTTTGTCGTCCATTACGATCTGCCGAAGAACATTGAGAGTTATTATCAGGAGACAGGTCGCTCTGGTCGTGACAGTTTGCCAGCCGAGGCGTTGCTTCTCTTTGGTTACGGCGACATAGCGATCAGTCGAGGTCTAATCGAGAAGGGCAATAACGCAGAGCAGAAGCGCATCGAACTGCACAAGTTGCAGGCAATGATTGGTTTTGGTGAGGCACAGACCTGTCGTCGAAGGGTGCTGCTTGGATATTTTGGTGAGCGGCTTAAAGAGGATTGTGGCAACTGTGATGTTTGCCTTAATCCGCCGGAAACCTATGATGCCACTGTGGATGCGCAGAAGGCTCTCTCCTGCGTGTTTCGGGTCGGTCAGCGCTTCGGTGTCGGTCATGTGGTCGATGTGCTGCGTGGGGCACAGACGCAGCGCATTCTCGACCTTCGACACGATAAGTTGTCCACTTACGGCATCGGTGGAGAAAAGCTCGCCGAGGCCTGGAGTAGCCTGATTCGCCAGTTAATCCACCGCGGTTATCTGGTGCAGGATGTGGCCAGTTATTCCGTGTTGAAATTAACGGAAGCTGCTCGACCGTTGCTGCGTGGTGAAGAACAGCTGGTGCTGGCCAAGCCGCGCATCCGGGTCAAAACCCTGCAGAAAAAAGGTCGCCCGCAGGTTGGCGATTTCGATTACGACGACGATCTGTTTGATGCTCTGCGTATGCGTCGCAAAAAGATGGCAGATACTGAAGGGGTCCCGCCCTATGTTATCTTCGGCGATGCGACCCTGGCTGAAATGGCGGCAAAAATGCCGACTGATGAGGCGGGGTTGCTGGCAATCAGCGGGGTGGGAAAGCATAAGCTGCAGCGGTTCGGTGGTGAGTTTATTGACGAGATTATCGGTTATATGTGTCGTTAATCACCCGTGGTTATGAATGACGCAATAGCTTACATTCCGCTCTTTTAGATTAAAAACAATTTGGTTGGTGTGGTTTTAATCATGACTTATACTCCCTTTCCAATAGGGAGGTAAAAAATGATTCATCTTAAAAAAGCGTCACTTCTGTTCCTTGTTATTGGTTTTTTCTTTATGGCAAGTGTCGCCTTTGCGGCAATCGATATCCCTTCGGTCAAGGTTGCGAAAGCCCCCGTCCTTGACGGCTCCGCACAGGATCCTGCCTGGCTGGGTGTGAAGCCGCTTGTCATTGTGGATCAGGCCTCAGGAAAAAAGATTCTGTTGCGTTCCGTTTACACGGCGGATCAGGTTTTTTTCCTGGTGCAATTTCCCGATGCTGCTCAGAATTTCCTGCACAAGCCCTGGGTCTGGAATGCTGCTGATAAGAAATATGAAATGGGTGCGCACCGTGAAGACACTTTTGTCTTTAAGTGGAACATGATGGACAAAGAGGTTGACCTGTCCAGTTTCTCTGATGACAACTATCGTTCAGATGTCTGGTACTGGAAAGCGAACCGTACCAACCCTGCTGGTTTCGCCGATGACAAGACGCAGGTTCTTGCAGATTCCCCTGGCAAGAAAAGCAAAGAAAAGATCAGCGCCACCGGCAAGAAGCGTTACCTGAGTCGTTTGAGTGATGCCGGTAAACCACCGTACAAAACCTACAACCCAGCAGCCTATGAAGGCGATCTGGTCGATGCCTTCCCAGAAGGAACTCCGCAAGGCAGTCGTGCTGACGTGCATGCCAAGGGTGTCTGGAGCGGTGGTCTCTGGTCTGTTGAGTTTGCCCGCAACCTGAATACAGGTCATGATGACGATGTGCAGTTTGACCCTGCAGTTGGCAAATCATACCTGTTTGGTATCTCGATCTTCAGTCTATATGGCAACCCTCCGGATACTTCTACACCCAACCTTTATGGCTTGGGCCGCATTTCTGAACCGCTCTGGTTAAAGTTTCAGTAAAATAAAACTTATCAATAAAAAAGGCCTGAAGTGATTCACTTCAGGCCTTTTTACTGTCTTTAACAGATACGTGGCAAGTGCTCACCGGCAAGCATCTCGATTGCACGCAAGCCTCCGATAGCTGTTTTCAGCCGGACTTTGCCAGGGGCTGTTGCTGTGACTTCGCCAATGATGGCGGCTTGTTCGCCGTGAAGATGACGTTGCAGGATGGCCAGTGCCTGGTCGGCAGCTTCCTCGGCGACGAAGGCGAGCAATTTACCTTCATTGGCAACAAAAAGCGGATCCAGCCCGAGGATGGCACAGGCACCATTTACGGATGGGTTGATAGGCAGGGTTGTTTCACTCAAGGTGATTTCGACTTGAGATTGCAGGGCAATCTCTTTGAGCGTGGTGGCGACGCCACCGCGGGTCGGATCACGCAACGTGTGCAACTGCTCGCCAAGTTCTTCGATAAGCTCATTCACCATGCCATTTAACGGGGCGCTGTCCGTAACGATGGCGCTCTCGAGTTCGAGTCCTTCCCTGCAGGCGAGAACCGCCATACCGTGATCCCCGATGGTGCCGTTGATCAGGATTTTATCACCGGCCTGCGCATTGCTTCCTGAGATCTCCAGGTCGTGTTCAATCACGCCGATTCCGGAGGTGTTAATGAACAGTTTGTCAGCTTTGCCACGTGGCACAACCTTGGTGTCACCGGTTACGATTGTCACGTCGGCCTGCCCGGCAGCAACACGCATACTCTCAAGGATTTTTTTGAGTTCACTGATGGCCAGCCCTTCCTCAATAATCAAGCCAACGCTGATTGCGACAGGTGTCGCTCCAGCCATGGCCAGGTCATTGACTGTACCGTGGATTGCCAGATCACCAATATTGCCACCGGGGAAAAAGATCGGATCAACCACATAGGAGTCGGTTGTGAAAGCCAGTCGACCGTGCTGTGCCGCGAGTACTGCCGCATCGTTCTGATCGCGTTGATCGATTCCCGAAAGAATTGGCACAATCAGATCATCAAGCAGCTGGTGGCTGAGTTTGCCACCACTGCCGTGGCCAAGCAGGATCACATCAGATTTCATATTAACTCCATTGAGTGTCAGAGGCTGGGGGCTTGAGGCTGGCTATTTGATTTTTCCAGCCCCCAGCCCCCAGCCTCCAGTCCCCGCACCTAAGTCCCATATTTATACTCAGCCGCACAGGTCCCTTCACTCGACACCATGCAGGCGCCGACCGGGTCCTCGGGGGTACAGGTCGTGCGGAAGAGCGGGCAGTCGTTCGGGCGAACTTTGCCTTTGAGGATTTCACCGCAGAGACAACCCTGGTGTTCGACCGCAGGCTCTATGTCAACCGGGAACTGTTGTGCCGCATCAAAGCGTGCATAGTCCGAACGCAATTGCAGGCCGCTGTCAGGAATCTTGCCAATGCCTCGCCAGTCGGCATCGCAGGGCTCGAAAACCTGTTTGAGAAGCTCTTGAGCTTTGCGGTTCCCGTCTGCTTTGACCACGCGGTTATATTGGTTTTCAACCCTGGATTCGCCGTTAATCACCTGTCTAGCCAGCATTAATACACCCTGCAGCACATCAAGCGGTTCAAATCCGGTGACTACACAGGGAACCTGGTAAGCATCCACCAGGGGTTGATAGGCATTGGCGCCAATGATGGCAGAGACATGCGCCGGGCAGAGATAGCCGTCGACCTGCAGCTCAGGATCGCCGGCGAGGGCAGCCATGGGGCCCGGCATGGTTTTGTGTGAGCAGAGGACGTAAAAATTGTCGAGGTTTTTTCCGGCTGCAGTCAGTATCGCGCCGGCAATTGTCGGGGTCGTGGTTTCGAAGCCGACGCCGAGGAAGACGACATCGGTGGCCGGATTTTTTTCCGCAAGGGTCACGGCATCAAGTGGTGAATAGACAATTTTGATTGTCGCCCCCCTGGCTTGCTCATGAAGCAAGCTGGACGAGGAGCCTGGAACACGTACCATGTCGCCGAAGGTGGCAATGATCGTCTCAGGTCGCCGCGCCAGGGCGACGGCATGATCCACGTAACTGACCGGGGTGACACAGACCGGACAGCCTGGTCCGGATATCAGACGAATCTTTTCGGGCAGAAGGGCGCGGATACCATGCTGGTAGATCGCCATGGTATGGGTGCCACAGACCTCCATCAGGGTTATGACTTGCGGGTAGTCACAGACTGTGGCTGCAATTGTTTCCAGCAAGCCTTTAGCCAGTTGCGGATCGCGGAATTCGGTCTGGTATTTCACTCGGGGGCCAACCCCATATCAAGCACCTCGCGCAGAGCCTTCAGGGTCAATTGCGCTTCATCATCATCTATCTTCTCGATCGCAAAGCCGGCGTGAATCAACACATAGTCGCCAACTTGAACATTATCGATCATCATCAGACTGGCTTCACGCTGTACACCGTCGATTTCACAGACGGCCATTTCGTTTTCGATTGTCTTGACCTGCATCGGTACACCTAGACACATTCGCTTACTCCTTCGTC